>JBDTQN010000081.1:0-8945 GCA_039932215.1 Pseudolysinimonas sp.
CCTTCTTCAACTACTTCTCGTCGAAAGAAGAGGCGATCATCGGCGACGGCCCCGAGTTGCCGCCCCTCGACGCCCAGCGGGAATTCATCGCCGACCGATCGCCGCTGCTGCCGGGCATGGCGACCCTGTTCGCGGTCAGCGTCTTACCTGCACTGCAAGACCAAGAGATGGTGCTGCTTCGCCGCAGCCTCATGAAGAGCCACCCCGATCTCGGCGCCAAACGCTGGGCCACCATCCATCGGTTCGAATCCGAGGTCACCGACCTGGTTGCCCGGCGCCTTGCCGACGAGTTCCCCGAGCTCGCCGCCGACCCCGCCGCGCTGACCCGGCGAGCCCGCCTCACCGCGTTCATCGCGATCGCGAGCATGCGACACGCCTGGCTGACGTGGATGGAAGACAACGGCGAGAACGGCACCGTGATCGACCGTCTGCGCGAGTCGTTCGACGAGTTGCCAGCCGTCGTCACGGCGTCGGTGAACGCCTGAGTCGGTTATGATTCTGGTCGGCGCGGGTTGAGCCTGTCGAAACCCCGCCCCGCCGCCTTAGCTCAGTTGGTAGAGCGATTCACTCGTAATGAATAGGTCGAGAGTTCGATTCTCTCAGGTGGCTCTTCCGTCCCAAGGTGTCAGCCGCGGCAACCACGCCCGCACGTTCGCGCGATACGTGCGGTACTCGTCGCCGTACGCCTGCTCGAGCGTGGCTCCACCCGGGGCCTAGGATGTGCAGATGCTCACCGACTCTGAACTTGACGACGCGGTCAGGGCAATCGGTGCGCCGCTCCTCGAACGGCTGGACGAGCTAGTCGAGCTTGCCAATGCGCGAATCTCGAGTGAGCTCCCGAGCTACCACACCCTGGTTCCGCCTGACGATTTGCGGGCGTCGGGTCGCAATGTCGTGGGCATGGTTCTTGGGCAGCTCGTCGGAGCTAGCCGCAGCGACATGGACGGGTCGGTAAAGGCCGCGGTAGAACGGGGCCGTCAACGCCAAGCGCAAGGGGTGGCGCTCGAGGACGTCCTGCGAGCCGTGCGCCTTGACTTCGCAATCCTGTGGGAACCAGTGGTCGAGATGACACGCGATGGCAAACTGCCCGCCGAGGTGAGTTCGCTCGCGATGTTGAGGATCTGGGAGAGCCTCGAAGGGGTCATGCTCGCGCTGACTGAGGGATATCGCTACCAGGAGATCGTTGCTGATCGCGAGAGCCTGGGTCGGCGAACGCGCGCAATGACCGCTCTCGTCTATGAACCGGACATGGATCCGAGAACTCTCGAGCGTCACGCCGAAGTACTGGGATTCGAGGTCTCCGAAACCCTGCTGATTATTGCCGCACGCCTGGGCGACAGGCAGGACTCCCATCTCGAAATGCGCTGGCGGGCTGACGGTGCCGAAGCCCACGTACTCCTGGTGGGCGACCATGTCGTCGGCCTGACAAGGTGGTCCGAGCGGAACGCACGGGTCCTTTCGGACATCGTCGAAGGCTTCGAGGATCGCCTCGCCGTTGTCGTACCGCCGGTCGTGGGAATAGCCGAAGCCCACCGAGCCATCTCGCTGGCACGCTCGGTCCTCCCGGCGGCTCCCACGGGCACCGTGACTGCGGCGCGGGACCTGCTCGTGGAGTCTCTGGTCATCTCGCAGCCCTCGATAGCCACTCCGCTCTCACGGGTTCTGCTCGGGCCGCTGCTCGACTTGCCACCCGTGGAACGGGAACGCCTTCTCGAGACCCTCGACGGTTGGATGGTGATCGACGGGACGACAACCGACGTTGCGAAGCAGCTGTACCGACACCGAAACACGGTCATCAATCACCTGCGACGCGTTGAAGAAGTCACTGGGCTGTCCACCAATCGGCCGCGCGACATCGCGACCCTGGTGGCAGCGTTGACGGCTGCTCGAAGTTGGATGCCCCGCCGCTAGGAGTGCGATTGCACATTTTGGCCTGCTGAGTTCGCGACCGACCGCTATTGTCGTCGGCACCTGTCGGTTCAAGGATTGAGCGAGGGAACGCCGGGCCTCGCGTCCGTTGGCCCGGTCGTTCAAGGGCGTGGCCAGCGAGGTCTACGAGCCCTCGATCCGTAGACAGGAGCCGTTGATGTCCGCAGGCCTGGCTGGAGCCCTCGATGGTGAGGAGTTCCTCGAGAGCTTCCGTCGGCTGTCGGAGTTTGGCGCGGTCGTCGACGGCGGCGTCGACCGCGAGGCTGCTACACGGGCGGACGGTGAGCAGCGCGCGTGGTTCAGCGCCCTGCTCCAACGACACGGTTTTCGGGTGGCGCGCGATCCGGTCGGCAACCTCTTCGGGCTCTACGAGTTTTCGCCCGGTGCTCCTTGGGTGCTGACCGGTTCGCACCTTGACTCGCAACCGACGGCCGGCCGATTTGACGGTGCGTACGGGGTGCTCGCGTCCGCGTTCGCTTGCTTCAGGGTCGTCGAGAGGCTGCGGGCGGACGGGATCAAACCTGCCCTCAACATTGCCGTCGTCGACTGGTTCAACGAAGAGGGATCCCGATTCAAGCCGTCGATGATGGGCAGTGCGGTCTTCACCGGAAAGATGACACGCGACACAGCGCTTGCGACCCGTGATCGCGCCGGCGAAAGCGTCGCATCCGCGCTTGATGAGCTAAACGAGCGAGGTGATTTCGAAGGCATGGACGTTCGCTCGTACGCCGAGATCCACGTCCAGCAGGGTCGCTCAATGGAGAACGAGGGAATCACCATCGGGCTCGTAAATGCGACCTGGGCTGCGCGCAAGTTTGAGCTGGAGGTTATCGGCGAACAAGCGCATGTCGGTTCGGCCGCGATGGTTGATAGGCGCGACGCCCTGCTGGGTGCGGCCAAGCTGGTCGTCGCTGCACGAGAGCTGGCCGAGTCCTACCCCGAGGGCCGACTGCACGCATCCGTCGGCGAGTTGGACGTGTATCCGAACTCCGCCGTCACCCTTGCCAGCCGGGCAACGGTGCTCTTCGACATGCGCTCCCCGGACGTAGAGGTGATCGATGACGCCGAGAGACGGTTGACCGATATTCGAGCTGAGATCGAACGCACCGCCCGGGTCCAGATTCGGCAGGTGAGTGAGCATCGCTGGGACCTCAACGCCTATCAGTCCGAGGGGGTCGATCTAGCCCGGGACGTGGCTGAAGGTCTGGGGCTTCGAGTGGCCGAGGTGATGACCGTCGCGGGCCATGACTCGACGAACATGAAGGACATCACTCCAAGCGTCATGCTCTTCGTCCCGAGTGTTGACGGCGTCTCCCACAACGTCAAAGAGTTCACGCGCGACACAGACCTCGTCGCCGGTCTCGATGTGCTTGAGGGCGTCGTCGCTCGGCTCGCTGACGGCGCGCTGCTTGCCAAGTAGCGGTCGCCGAGCACCAAGACTGTCGATCTATGCCCCCAACGGACTAGCATCTCGCCGAACAGCAATCGTTGCCCAGAATGTGCAACTGACCAAAAGATTGGCTGATTTGGAGGTCAGGAACGCATTGTCGGGGGCCGCTGCCCAGAGCTACCGTCGACCAATCGCAGTGACGCGAGGCATGTTCTCGCCGCGACCGCGAGGCTCTTCCGAAAATCCAACCCCTTACATCAGAGCCCTTACGGGCCGGATCTCCGAAAGCGAAGGTCAGACGTAAATGACGGGAAACATGCAGCGCCGGGACTTCATCCGGCTGGCAGGCGGCCTTGGCGCCGCTGCCGCACTCAGTCCGATGCTGGCCGCCTGTGCGACCCCCGCCGCCGCCGGCGGCGGCGGAAGCACCGACGGCCCGATCAAGCTGGGCTTCCTCTCCGCCCTCACCGGCCTGGAGACGATCCTGGGTGCCACCCAGTACCAGTGCTTCGAGCTGGCAGTGAACCAGATCAACGCCGCCGGCGGAATCGCCGGTCGTGAGATCACGACCATCAAGGAAGACAACGCGGCCGACTCCAAGCAGACGATCGACAAGTCGAACAAGCTCGCTCTCAGCGACAAGGTGACGGCGGTGGTCGGTCTGATAACCAGCATCGAGCGCGAAGCCGCGCTCACGGTGCTGCCGAAGAACAAGGTTCCCCTTCTGTACACGACGTACTACGAGGGCTCCTACTTCGACGCCCACGCGTGCGACCCGTACTACGTGGGTCTCGGTCAGGTGCCGAACCAGCAGATCGACCCGCTGGTGCCATGGCTCTCCGACAACGTCGGATCGTCGTACTACATCGTGGGTTCCGATTACATCTGGCCGCGCGGAACGAGCATCCGACTCGCCGAGCTGGTCGAGGACAGCGGCGGAAAGATCGTCGGCGAGCAGTACTTCCCGTTCGGCACGACCGACTTCAGCCAGGTCATCCGTGACATCGACTCGTCCGGCGCTGACATCGCGTGGGTGCCCCTGGCAGGAACGGACTTCCTGACCTTCCTGAACCAGTACCACCAGTTCGACGGCAAGGCGAAGCTGGTTTCCATCGGCATGGACGACGTGTTCGCCCACGAGAACCCTGCGGCGGCGGAGGGCGTGATCGCCTCCCAGGCCTACTTCATGAGCCTGGAGAACGACGCCAACGCGAAGTTCCTCAAGGCCTACGCGAATGACTATGGCGCAGACGCCCCGGTCAACGCGATCGGTGTCGCCGCGTACAACGCGCCGTGGCTCATCAAGGCCGCCATCGAAGAGGTCGACGGCTCGACTGACCCCGACAAGTGGATGCCCGCCATCTCGAAGGTGTCGCTCGATGGCCCCATGGGTGTCGTCTCGGTCGATCCCACCAACCAGAACACCACGCAGGCGAACTACATCGGCGAGGTGGCCTCGGATGGCTCCATCCCTGTTATCGAGGCGGTTCAGAACGTCACCCCCGACGTCCCCGGCTGCTCTCTCTAGATAGGCAAGCCCTTGGAAGTCGTCGTCTCGATAGCTCTCAACGCGGCCTTTCTGGTCAGCGTCGTCGCCCTGGTTGCCCTCGGCCTGGGGGTGATCTACGGATTGCTTGGCGTCATCAACATGGCGCACGGGGAGTTCGTGGCACTAGGCGCCTACGCAGCGTTCGTGGTCACATCGAGCGGCGCCCCCTACTGGCTGGCGCTGATCGTGGCGCCAGCCGTGGGGATGGTTGCCGGGATGGCGCTGCAGGCCGGGCTCATCAGCCGGCTCGTGCAGCGCCCTCTCGACGCCATCCTCGTGACGCTTGGCCTGAGCCTCGTTTTCCAGCAGGTGTTCCAAGCTGTCTTCGGGCCGGCAGGGCTTACGGTTCCGAACCCCGCACCCGGGACACTCACGATCCTCGGGGCGACTTTCCCGGTGTTCCGGGTCGTCGTGATTGTGATCAGCGCAATCGTCATCGTGGCCACGATTCTCTTCCTCGCAAAGAGCGAGTTCGGAATCGTAGTGCGGGCGATTCTTCAGAACCGTGATGCCGCATCGGTGAATGGAGTGAACTCGGCTCGGTACAGTCTGCTCGCGTTCGGTCTCGGCGCGGCAGTCGCCGCGATCGCAGGAGCTCTCATCGCACCGAGCACGAACGTGGTGCCCTATATGGGCGCCACCTATCTCGCCCCGGCGTTTGTGGCAGTCATCCTTGGCGGCGCCGGACGCCCGCTGGGCGTGCTCCTTGGGGCCGCATTCATGGGCGGGCTTGAAGTCGCGCTCACCTCGTACATCGGACCTACGACCGCGCGAGCGCTCGTCCTGATCCTGGCCATCATTGCCATTCGCCTGCGCCCGGGCGGGCTACTGAGTGAGAAGAAGGACCGTTTCGCATGATCGCCAAGCTTCGCGCCGGCGGCGCCGGAATCGTCCTGGTCGGGCTCCTCGCGTTCAGCCCGTTTGTCCTCGACCTATATGGACTCTCGGTCATCACGTACATCCTTCTCTACGGTGTCGCCGCGATCAGCCTGCAGTTGCTGTGGGGTCGCGGCGGACAACTGAGCTTCGGGCATGCGGCCTTCTTCGGAATCGGTGCCTACATCTACGCGATCTTCACTGTCAAGCTCCAGGTCCCCACTCCTCTGGCGCTTCTCCTGGCAATTACCCTGTCTGCCTTGCTCGCGCTGATCATCGGATACTTCCTATTCTTCGGGGGAGTGCGTGCCGCGTACTTCAGCGTCATCACTCTCGCAATCGCACTGATCGCGAACCAGCTCGCAATCTCGTGGACGCCGGTGACGGGTGGCAATGCTGGACTGATCGGCGTACCGGGTCTGTCGATCAATGTGTTCGGGCTTGAGCTGGACTTCACCAGTCCCGTCGGCGGTTTCTCGCTCGCGCTCATCGTGCTCGCTGTCGCTCTTCTGGTCACCTGGCTGATCCACTTCAGACGACTCGGGTTGATCTTCACGGCCATCCGAGAGGATGAAACCCGCGCTGCCTTCATGGGCTACCGAACGCCGGCCTACCTCACGGCACTCCTGGTAATTTCCGTCAGCCTGGCCGCGCTCGCTGGCGCGGCATTCTCCGCGGTCAGCAATTACGCGGCACCCGACATGCTCGGTGCGGTGCTGTCGGTAGAGATGCTCACCTGGGTCGCCGTGGGCGGTCGCAACTTTGTCGCCGGCGCGCTTGTCGGCGTGGTCGTGCTTCGGCTCCTCAACATCCAGATCTCGACAATCCTCCCGACGTCCTGGCCACTGATCGTTGGCGGCTTCTTCGTGCTGGTTGTTCTCCTGGTCCCCGCGGGACTCGTGGGCACGTTCGTTCGCCTGGCCAAACGACTGCGCCCTCGCCGGCTTGTACCCGTGGAGGAGTCCTGAACATGTCTTCACTCGAACTTCGAAAAGTAACGGTCAGCTTCAAGGGCCTCACTGTCCTGTCAGAACTCGATCTCGGCTTCGGTGAGCGCTCGATGAACGTCCTTATCGGCCCAAACGGGGCCGGTAAGACCACCGTGCTCAACGCCCTTTCCGGAGCAGTTCGACCAGCAGGGGGCGAGGTCTGGTTGGACGCCGATGACGTCACCGGCGAAAGCCCGACTCGCTTCGCGCGGCGCGGTGTCGTCCGAAAGTTTCAGGTTCCGACGGTGTTCCCGGGTCTCACTGTTGCTGACAACCTCCGGGTGGCAAGCTCTGCGCCTCGGCCGCGGGCAACCTTCACCTCCGGCGAACGAGACACTCGTCAACGTGAACTGTCGGAGACGCTGGGTCTGGCGGATCGATACGAGGACCTCGCCGCTGACCTCTCACACGGTCAGCGCCAGTGGCTCGAAATGGGAATGGCTTTCCTCGGCGACCCCCGCTTTCTCCTTCTGGATGAGCCGGCAGCAGGGCTCGGCCCTGGCGAGACGCAGCACACGGCCGATCTCATCAAGTTGATGGCCGAGCGGTGCTGCGTGATTGCGGTCGAGCACGATATGGACTTCGTTCGCGCACTTGGCGGCGAGGTGACCGTGCTGCATCAAGGTGCACTGCTCGCCCGCGGGACCTTCAAGCAGATCGAGAAGAACACCGACGTGCGCGATGTCTATCTGGGGAGAGGTCACTGATGCTGCTCGAGATTGACAACCTGGTGTCCGGGTACGGGCGCAGTCAGGTTCTCAACGGCTTGTCCATCGCGGTTGAGGCTGGCGAACGGGTGGCCGTCGTTGGCCGCAACGGTATGGGCAAGTCGACCTTCGCTAAGGCAGTCTCTGGACTCCTGCCGACCTGGAGCGGCACCGTGTCCGTTGATGGTGAAGTGCTGTCGAAGCTCCCGGCTCACAGGCGCACTTGGGCGGGAGTTGGCTATGTTCCGCAGGGACGAGCTCTGTTTCCTCGACTGACTGTCGAGCAAAATCTGCTCGTCGGCTTGCAGGGCTCTCGGCCGCGTGGACGTCGCATCCCTGACACCGTCCTTGATGCATTCCCGATCCTTCGCTCGAGGCTCACGCAGACTGCCGGCACGCTGTCGGGAGGTGAGCAACAACAGCTCGCCATCGCTCGCTGCTTGGTCGGTCGGCCGAAGGTCTTGATCCTCGACGAGCCGTCCGAAGGTATTCAGCCGAACCTGGTCGAGCTGATCATGGATCGCCTGAAGCAGCTGGCACAGGACTCCGGCCTGGGTGTCGTGCTGATCGAGCAGAACATGGATGCTGCGCTTCGCTTCGCAGAACGGTACGTGGTGGTTCAGAAGGGCGCGGTACGTCACGCCGGTCCCATCGAAGAGTTGCGCGACGAAGAGCTCGTGCACGGATTCCTGGGGGTCTGACAGAGGCAATGGCCACCATTGTTCAAACCCTTCCGGCGCGATGCCGCCATGGCAGGCAAGTAGGGGCCGAGGCAATCGCCGGCGCACTCGGCGCCTTTGTGGAGCGCCCTCAGGCCACCCCCGACCACCATGATGAGAAATCTCACGTGATCGCAGGCACCTTACGCATCGCGATCAAGGACAATATCGACGTGGTCGGCTGGCCGACCCGTGCCGGCTCGAAGGCGATCTCACGGGAGCCCGCATCGCGCGATGCCGTGGTGGTGACCCGCTTGCGCGAGGCGGGCATTTTGATCGGTTCGAAGACCCGCATGGATGAGTTCGCCATGACCACCTCTGGGCCGGGTATGCGGAACCCCGCGGACCACAGCCGCTCGGCCGGCGGCTCGAGCGGTGGGTCGGCCATTGCGGTTGCTGTCGGCGGGTACTGCGCCGCACTCGGGACCGACACTGGTGGTAGCTCCCGGGTGCCGGCGGCCTATTGCGGTGTCGTCGGATTCAAGCCGACCTTTGGCGGGGTGCCGACCGACGGCGTCGTACCCCTTTCTCCATCACTCGACCACGTCGGCATTCTGGGCTGTTCGGTGTCGGCAGTGCGCGAGGTCTTCAGGGTCGTCGGAAATGCGGAGGACCGGTCCGAGGTGCGGCCGTGGGGGACCAGCAGACGACTCGGGATACCCAGGGACTCCTACTTGGCTGCGGCGAGCATCGAGGTCAGACGAGCGTTCGCTCGAACCGTAGATCGGTTGCGCCAGCAGGGTTGGGAGACCGTCGAAGTCGACTTGCCGTCGCCACAGCTTGTCC
>JBDTQN010000082.1:0-8922 GCA_039932215.1 Pseudolysinimonas sp.
CGCGACACCGTCGACTCGCCCGAGGCGAGCGGCGAGGCGATCGCCGAAGAGTTCGAGCGCTACCTTCGCCGGCGCGACGGCCGCGACGGTCGGGATGGACGCGGCGGACCGACCGCCCGTTCCTAGCCGCCGGCGACGGCCGGCAGCGCGCTCAGTACGCCGATCGAGAGCAGCACGATCAGGACGATGCCGAGCACGATGCGGTAGATCACGAAAGGCAGGAACGACTTCGTCTTGATGTAGTTCATCAGGAACGCGATCACGGCCAGTCCGACGCCGAACGCCACCACTGTCGCGACCGCGGTCTCGGGCAGGCCGTAGCCCGTACCGCATCCCTCAGCAGCATCTTTCACCGGATCGCACGTGAAGGCCGTGTACGTCTCGTAGAGCCCGGCCCCGAATACCGCGGGCACGGCGAGGAGGAACGAGAACTGCGCCGCCGCCGGCCGGGTGTAGCCGAGGGCGAGTCCCGCTGAGGTCGATGCGCCCGACCGCGAGACGCCGGGAACGAGAGCGAGCATCTGCGCGAGACCGATCAGGATGCCGTCGCGGCACGAGATGTCGGTCTGCTCTTTTGTGCGGCGGCCGAGCTGATCGGCGAGGCCGAGCAGGATGCCGAAGACGATGAGCACGACGGCCACGATCCAGAGCGAGCGGAAGGAGGTGCGGATGGTGTCTTGCAGGAGGTAGCCGACGATCACGATCGGAATCGTGCCGACGATGATCAGCCACCCCATCCGTACGTCGGGGTCGCCCTTCTGAATGCCCGACGAACGCCGTCCCCCGCCACCGCGCCCGAGGGATCGGAACCAGGCAGAGATGATGCGGCCGATCTCACGGCGGAAGAAGATGATCACCGCGAGCTCGGTACCGAGCTGGGTGATCGCGGTGAAGGTGGCGCCCGGGTCGCCCCAACCCGCCAGCTCTCCGACGATGCGCAGATGCGCGCTGGAGGAGATCGGCAGGAACTCGGTCAGGCCCTGTACGAGGCCGAGGATGATCGCCTCGATGAAGTCCACGGTTGCTAATCAAACACCCTCAGCAGTGCCGCAGGAAATCGCCCAGCACCGCACGCCCGAACGCCAGCGCCGACAGCGGAACGCGCTCGTCGATGCCGTGGAACATCGCCGGGAAATCGAGGTCGGGCGTGAGCTGCAGCGGGGCGAATCCGTACCCGGTGATACCGAGCTTGTCGAGCGCCTTGTTGTCGGTGCCCCCGCTCATCAGATAGGGCAGCACGGGTGCACCCGGGTCGTGGCGTCCGAGGGCGGCGACCATCTCATCCACCAGCCGGCCAGCGAATGGCACCTCGAGCCCGACGTCGTGGTGCAACACCTCGAGCTCGATCTCGTCGCCGATGACCTCGCGGATGCGCGCGAGCACCTCATCCTCTTGGCCGGCGAACGGGCGCAGGTCGATCAGTGCCTCCGCCTTGTCGGGGATGACGTTGTGCTTGTACCCGGCCTCGAGAACCGTCGGGTTCGACGTGACACGAAGAGTCGCGTTGAGGAATCCCGCCGCGGTGCCGGTCGCCGTGACGACCGCCTGGGGGTCGGTGTCGGCCGGTTCGCCCAGAAGCTCGCGCAGGGCGGCGAGGAGCGCGGTCGTCGTCGTGGTGAGCTGCACGGGCCATTCCAGCTCGCCGACCGCGAGCACGGCGCGGGCGAGCTTGGTGACGGCGTTGTCGCGGATCACGCGTGAGCCGTGGGCGGTCTGTCCGCGCGCGGTGAGCTTGATCCAGACGAGTGCCTTCTCGCCGGTCTGCAGCAGGTACGCACGTCGGCCGGCGACGTCGATCGAGTACCCGCCGACCTCGCTGACCGCCTCCGTTGCACCGGCGAACAACTCCGGTCGGGTGTCGACGAGGTGGTGCGAGCCGTACACGCCGCCGTTCTCCTCGTCGGCGAAGAACGCCACGATGATGTCGCGTGGCGGTCGCTCCCCCGCACCCAGGATGTCGCCCAGCGCGGTCAGGATCATGGCATCCATGTCTTTCATATCGACAGCGCCGCGGCCCCAGAGCATGCCATCGCGGATCTCGCCGCCGAACGGGTCGACGCTCCAGTCGTCGCTCATCGCCGGGACCACATCGAGGTGCCCGTGCAGCACCATGGCGGGCCGGGATGCGTCGGCCCCTTCGACGCGTGCGACGACGCTGGTGCGCCCGGGTTCGGCATCGAACAGCTGCGGCGTCAGCCCCAGGCGGGTCAGCTCGGCCGCGACATACTCGGCAGCCTCGGTCTCGCCTTCGGACTTACCCATCCCCCAGTTCACGGAACGGAAGCGAATCAGGTCACGGGCGATGCGCGCGGTGTCCTCGAGTTCGGGCAGCGGGACATCGGGCATGCGTTCACGCTATCGCGGGTCTGATAATGTCTATCCTCGGTCGTCCTCGTGACGAACCGACTCGCGCGGGTGGCGGAAATGGCAGACGCGCTAGCTTGAGGTGCTAGTG
Source organism: Pseudolysinimonas sp. (assembly GCA_039932215.1). Taxonomy (GTDB): domain Bacteria; phylum Actinomycetota; class Actinomycetes; order Actinomycetales; family Microbacteriaceae; genus JBDSKH01. Next base: position 2,456 of record JBDTQN010000082.1, read on the forward strand.
CCCGAAAGGGCGTGGGGGTTCAAGTCCCCCCTCGCGCACGCGAGTTTGAGAAGGCCCTGGGTCATTGCGATCCGGGGCCTTCTGTTTCTCTGGGCGTGCCACGATGAACCCATGGACATCCAGGAGTCGTGGCAGCGTGCCACCGAACTGCTCATCGCCTCACACGACGTGTGGGACTCCGACGAATTGACCGCCGTGTTCCCCGACGGGCTCGAGCGCACCGCATCGGCAATCGTCGCGACGATCGGCGTCGATGGGGTGACCTGGGTCGAGACCCGCTCCGATCTCGAGGCGCCCAAGGTCGAGGCGGCGGTGTTCAACGAAGAATCCGTCGCCCACATCATGCTCACCGCCGAAGGATTCGGGTTCGAGGTGCGCCGCCTGCAGGTCGAGTCGGTGCGCGCGACATCGATCCCGTACGTGCACCCCGATGAGAGCGAGCACCCGTTCCGATTCACGGCGCGTTTCACTGCGCTCGAGGTGTCGTTCCCATGGGATTCCGACAACCTGAAGCAGGACGACCGCATCCCCGAGCAGTTCGCCCGGCTGTTGAAGCGGCTCTGAGCGATCTGCGTGAGCGACTAGGTCAGATCGACCACTTCGGCACTGGCCGCGTTCTTCTTCACCGACTCGATGCCGTTCTTGGCCGAGGCCTTCGACTCGTACATCTCGGAGGTGGCGATGATCTCGCCGTTCCCCGCCTTCAGATTGAAGTGGAACTGACCTTTTGCGGTCTTCGTGATCTCGAACTTTGCAGCCATGACGGCAACCTCTCTGCGCGATAGATAGGTGAGCCGCAGCCTAGCTCGCGCGGGTTAACATCGGTCAATGGCCCGAAGCGTGCGCGAGACCGGGGTCGTGAAGCTCTGGAACGGCGACCGCGGCTTCGGATTCGTGCAGCGCCCCGGGGCCCCCGACGTCTTCTTGCACATCAAGGCCTTTCCACGCGGCGCGGATGACCCTGCGGTCGGCGACACGGTCACGTTCGAGATCGAGAAGCAGCCCGACGGCAAGTTCCGCGCGGCACGTGCCCGCCGCTCGGACCAGGTGTACGTCGCCTCTGTCCGACCGACGCATCCGCTACTGGGTGCGCTCGCCATCCTGGCCTTCACGGCGATCTACCTGCTCGTCGAACTGAACTGGGGTCCGGTGCCGCTGTGGGTGCTGTTCGTCTACCTCGGTGTCAGCGCAGTCACGTTCGCGTCGTACGCGCTCGACAAGTCCGCGGCGAGGCTGCGACGCCGGCGGGTGGCCGAGACCTCGCTGATCTTGCTCGGCATGTTCGGCGGGTGGCCGGGGGCGATTCTCGCCCAGCAGTTGCTGCGTCACAAGACGGCCAAGCTGAGCTTCCGCGCGGTGTTCTGGGCGAGCGTGCTCATCAACGTCTTCGTGTTCGTCGCCCTGAATGCGCCGGGCGTCGCGCAGGCGATCGCCGACGTGGTCGTATGAGTCGTCCGTCGTTCATCCGCCGAATCGCCGCCCTGCTCATCGACTACGCGCTGATTCTCGGGTGGATGGCGGTCGTCGCCGGTGCCTCGGCGCTCATCGCGCTGGTCAGCGGAGGCTACGCGGACTGGCTCGCCTGGGGTGTCGGCGTCGCCGAGCTGCTGGGGTTCGTCGTGCTCGTCCTCCCGGTGGGGGTGTACCTGTTCGCGAGCGAGTCGTCGCGACGGCAGGCGACGCTGGGCAAGCGCGCGTTGCGGTTGCGGGTGGTCCGCGTCGACGGATCCCGGCCCGGCGCAGCACGCATCCTGGTGCGCACCTTGGTGAAACTGCTGCCGTGGGAGATCGCGCACTTCTTCGTCTGGCACACGGTAGATGTCTTCTCGCGCGGGGCGACCGAGTTTCCGCCGTGGCTGCTCGCCGGGCTCATCGTCGCCGATGTGCTTCCTGTCGCCTACGTGCTGATCGTGGCTGTGCAGCGCGAGCGGCGCGGCCCGCACGACCTGATCGCCGGCACGCGCGTCGTCACGCCTTAGCTGACAACTTTCGTTCGCGCAGGGCCAGGAACAGCGGCACGGCGAAGGCCGCCGCAGTGATCGCCGCAAGCGGCAGGAACACCCAGGCCCATCGCATCCCGATCTTCTTGCCTTCGATGATGATGAAGACCCCGGATGCGATGGCGAGCACCAGCAGATCGACCTGCAGCGACTGGGTCGCCGGCGGGTTGCTGAACCATTCGCCGACGAAGGTCGACTGCTGCGTGATGGCCAGGATGTTGAGGGTCCAGGTTGCGATGAGGCCGACGATCGCGATGATCAGGTAGGTGATCGCGAGGGGCGTCCAGCGCGGGGTCATCGTCCCACCTCGGCGAGTCGCGGGGCGACAGTTTCGCCGAACTCGGCCACGTAGGCGGCCGGGTCGTCGGTCTGGGTGCGCAGCTGGATGTGCTCGATGCCCAGGGCGGCGAGCTGCTCTGCGTAACGCAGGAAGGCATCCGGATCGGCATTCGGGTTCGCCGGCCCGCCCTGCATGGTCTTCTCGATGGTCGCGTAGTCGCGGCCCTCGGCGTCGCAGTGCTGGCGCAGCACCTGGAGTTTGTGCGCGACCTCGTCAACCTCGGTGACGTTGAGGTTGCAGGCGTCCGCGTACTTGGCGACGAGGCGGAGGGTCTTCTTCTCTCCCCCGCCGCCGATCACGATCGGAGGATGCGGGGTCTGGATCGGCGTCGGCACGTTGATCGTCTCGGCCAGCTGGTAGTGAGTGCCGGTGAAAGGCCCCTCGTCGGCGCTCCACATCTGCAGCGCGATCTGCACAGCCTCTTCGAGCCGCTCGAACCGCTCGCTCATCGGCGGGTACGGCACGCCGAGGGCGAGGTGCTCGCGCTCGTACCAGGCGGCGCCGATGCCGAAGAACGCGCGGCCCCCGCTCAGCACGTCGAGAGTGTTCACGTTCTTGACCAACAGCCCTGGATGCCGGTACGTGACACCCGTCACGACGGTGCCCAGCTTCACTCGTTCGGTGCTCGCCGCGAGGTAGCCGAGCGTGGTGTAGCCCTCGAGCATGGGATCGTGCGCGGTCTGGAACCCCTCCATCTGAAAGAAGTGGTCCATGACCGTCAGCCACGACGCACCCGCCGCGTCGGCCGCTCTCGCCGTGCGGGTCAGGTGGCCGGCGAGGGTCGCGGGGTATCCGGGCAGGGTGAAGTCGAGAAAGTGGAATCCGAAGCGCATGCCTTCACGCTACGCCCGGTTCTTGCCCTCTTCTTCGTGCTTCAACGCGATGCCGAGGGCGAAGAACGTGGGTGCCCAATGGCCGATGAAGATGCCCCAGCGGTCGGACTGCGGCTTGTCGTCGCCCTTGCCGCGCGAGACCAGCCAGGTGGCCAGGCTGAGGCCGATGGAGGCGAACCCGCCCAGGTAGGCCCAGTTGCTCTTGAACCCGGCGTCGCTGATCGCCTTGATCGGATCGAGGGTGGTCTTCATGTCGTCGGCCGCGATCTCGGCGCGCCTCTTGGCTTCACGTGCGATGTCAGTCATGTTCTGAGGTTCGTCGGGATGCCGTGGCCGGTCGGGCGTTCACAGCGGACGGTCGGGTGTTGGGTCGGTGCCGTTCAGAGTCGGTGGCAGTTGACACACTCGAACGTATGTTCGATAGTGGGGCGATGACCCTGCTCGCCGACGTTACAGCTGACGAGTCCGGCACGCAGGATGAGGTGGTGCGCGAACTGCAGGCGCGCATCCGTCGCATGCAGCGCAACAAGCTCGATACGCGTGAGCTGCCCACGAATCCCGCGCTCGCCGACCTGCTGCCCGGCGGGGCGCTCGCCGCGGGCGGCGCCTACAGCGTGATCGACTCCACCACTCTGGCGCTCGGCCTGCTGCAGGGTCCCAGTGCCGCCGGCGCGTGGTGCGCGGTCGTCGGCATGCCCGATCTCGGCGTCGAGTCGGCCGCGGGGCTGGGGGTCGACCTCGACCGCCTGGTGCTGGTGCCGCATCCGGGCGACCACTGGCTGACAGTGGTGTCTGCGCTCGTCGATGTGGTGTCGGTGGTGCTGGTGCGGCCGGCGACACGCGAAGGTCGGGTGCGCATCTCTGACGGCAGTGCGAGCAAGCTCGCGTCTCGCCTGCGGCAGCGGGAGGCGGTGCTGATCAGCATGGGTGACTGGCCGCATGCCGACGCTCGGCTCGCCGTCACCGACAGCAGCTGGGCGGGAATCGGGTCGGGGTTCGGGCACCTCACCGGCCGGCAGGTCACGGTGAGCTCGACGGCTGCCCGCTGGCAGGGCCGCGCGAAGTCGCGTCGGCTGTGGCTCCCGGGGCCGGATCAGGCCGTGCAGGCGGTCGCCGCGGGCGTGCCGTCGCAGCTCAGAACATCGGAAGCTGCAGAAGCCCTTCTGTCCACTGCCCGTTGAGGTGGGCGCACAAGAACGGCGCCTGCCCCTCGACACGTACGACGCCGACCGGCTGCCATGCGCCGTCGACCGCGATGACCATGTCGTTGCCCTGGTCCATCCAGGTGATCATCGCGGCTCGGTCGCTCTCACCCTGCTCCCCCGTGTCGAGACGCCACTTGTAGATCGCGATGTCTTCGTTCTTGCGGTATCCGTGGAAACGGACATGGGTGATCTGGGCCGTCATCGGGCGTGCTCCTGAAGGGTGCTGAAATCTAGGGAAATGGGGCTCGGGGGGCGCGAGCACTCCCAGTGTTCACCCAAACGGGTCCGCGCGCACGCGTCGACCCTAAGAATCTGCTGCGGAATCAGAACCGCGGCAGTGCCAGCAGCCGATCGCACCACTGGCCGTCGACGTGGGCCTGCACGAAGGGGGCGAGCCCGGGCACCTTGACCACGGCGACCGGAGCCTGGTCGCGCCCCTCGCCGATGACGACTTCGCCGCCCTGCTCGAGCCACTCGATCATGGTGATGCGGTCGGTCTCGCCCGAGTGTCCGCTTTCGACGCGCCAGCGGAACGAGATCGCGGCCTCGTGTTCGACGACGCGATGGAAACGTACGTGGGTGATGCGGGTCGGCATCTGGGACTCCAGGGTCAGGGATCGGGCTCCCCCTCGCACAAACTAGACCCGTTACCCGCCTGTTACCAAGGACATAAAGTCTCACCTTCTGGGGCTTGTCGGCGGGGTTTGACACACTCGAACATATGTTCGAGACTGGATCGTGGACCACGACGCGGGCGGCACGGTGGCAGGCACCGAGGTGATGGGCGCCGGCGCGCGTCTGCTCGTGCTCTGGGTGGCCGACTGGCCGGTCGTCGCCCACGCGAAGGCCCATCGCATCCCTGGTTCTCAGCCGATCGCCCTGATCGAGAAGGGCATGGTCTTCGCGTGTTCGGCGGCCGCGCGCGCCGAGGGTGTGCGGCGCGGCATGCGCCAACGCGAGGCGCAGGCGCGCTGTACGGGCGTGCACCTGCTGAGGTATGACGCCGCTCTCGACTCGCGGGCGTTCGAACCCGTGCTGACCGCTCTCGAAGAATCGCTGCCCGGTCTGCACCCCGTGCGTCCCGGAACGGTGGCCGTGCGTGCTCGCGGTCCTGCCCGCTACTACGGCGGCGAACGCGCGGCTGCCCTCACCGTGCTCGGCACCGTCGCCGCGCTCGAGGTAGAGGGTGCGCGGGTGGGTATCGCTGACGGGCTCTTCGCGGCGGAGCGGGCGGCCCGGTGGGTGGCTTCGACAGGCTCCACCACCGATGCCGTCACCATCGTTCCGCCGGGCGAGCAGGGCGCGTTCCTGGCGCCGCTGCCGATCTCGCTGCTCGAAGAGCCCGAACTGGTGGGTCTGCTCCCCCGGCTGGGCATCCGCACGCTGGGCGGGTTCGCCGAGCTGGGGATCTCTGACGTGATCGCGCGATTCGGGCCCATGGGGGCGCGGGTGCACGCCCTCGCGGCCGGACGCGATCCGCGGCCGGCCACCCCGCGCATCCCGCCCCGCGACGTCGACGTGCAGATCGACTTCGAGCCGCCGCTCGACCGCGTCGACCAGGTCGCCTTCGGGGTGCGCGCCTCCGCCGACGACTTCATCACCGCTCTGCTCGCGCAGCGACTGGTCTGCACCGCGCTGCGCGTCGAATTCCTCGCCGAGAACGGCGGTGCCGACGAGCGGGTCTGGTTGCATCCCCGCTCGTTCACGGCCGCCGAGGTGGTCGACCGGGTGCGGTGGCAACTCGACGGCATCGACCTGGGTTCCGCGGTCAGCCGGGTGCGCATCAGCCCCGATGCGGTCGACGCCGTCGGTGCGCACGAACGCGGGCTGTGGGGCACCGGACCCGACGAAGGGGTGCACTCGGGGCTCTCGCGCGTGCAGGGGATGGTCGGGCACCGGGGGGTTCTGACGGCGACGGCCTCCGGGGGGCGCACGCCCGGTGAGCGGCAGACACTCGTTCCGTGGGGAGACCGCCCGCTCGTGGCACGCGACCCGCGGCGGCCGTGGCCCGGTGCGCTGCCGCCGCCGGCACCCGCGACCGTGTACGAGCTCCCGCGGCAGATCGCCGTGCACGATGCGCGCGGACGGG
>JBDTQN010000083.1:0-8922 GCA_039932215.1 Pseudolysinimonas sp.
CGCGCTCTGCGATCGCATCCTGGTCATCGACCACGGCGTGCTCGTCGCCAGCGACACGCCCGAGGCACTCAAGCAGCAGGTGTCGGGCGACCTCGTCGAGCTGGTGCTCACCGACGGGACGACGGTCGGCCGCGCCGCAACGGCCCTCGCCGCGCTGGTGCCCGGATCGACGGCCGACGTCGACGGTCTCACGGTCAGCCTGCGCGTGCCGCACGCCGGGCGCGAGCTCGCCGGCCTGCTGCGCACCCTCGACCGCGACCAGATCGCGTTGGATTCGATCGAGGTGCGGCGTCCGACCCTCGACGACGTGTTCCTCACCCTGACCGGACGCTCGCTCCGAGAGGAAGCCGCCTGATGACCACCACCACCGTCACACCCCCCGCGACCACCACGCCGACGACCATGGACAACGGCAACTTCGCCCGCGAGACCTGGGTCGTGTTCTTCCGCCAGTTGCGCATCGCGCTGCGCAACCCTGCCTGGGTGATCATCGGGCTGGTGCAGCCGATCCTCTACCTCGGTCTGTTCGGCCCGCTGCTCGAGCCGCTCGCGTCCTCGTTCGGCACCGACAACGCCTACACGATCTTCGTGCCCGGCCTGCTTGTGCAGCTCGGCATCTTCGGCGCCCTGTTCGCCGGGTTCGGGCTCGTCGCCGAATGGCGCGCCGGGGTGATCGAAGCCGAGCGCGTCACCCCCGCGAGCCGCACCGCGCTGCTGCTCGGGCGCATCCTGCGTGACGTTCTGCAACTGCTGGTGCAGGGGATCGTCCTGATCGCGCTCGGCTACGCGTTCGGGTTGCGCGCCTCGGTCGGCGGGATGCTGTTCGGGCTGCTGCTGACTCTGCTGCTGGGTGCGTCCTGCGCCGCGGGCTCGTACGCCCTCGCCCTCGTCACCAAGAGTGAAGACGTGCTCGCCCCGCTGGTGAACTCGATCGCCCTGCCGGTGCTGCTGTTGTCGGGCATTCTGCTGCCGATGACGCTCGCGCCGCAGTGGCTGCAGACGCTGAGCGACTTCGTGCCCATCAAGCACATCGTCGACGCGATCCGCGCGGCGTTCGTCGGCGACTTCGGCTATCCCATCCTCTGGGGCACGGTGTGGAGCGTCGTGATCTTCGTCGTGCTGATGTTCGTCGGCACCCGCACGTTCCGCAAAGAGAACGCATAGCGAGGGGCGCCGGTAGCATCGCCGCATGAGTGCCATCGTCGTCCTCGGCAGCGCCAACATGGATCTGGTCGTTCGGCAGCCTCGCCTGCCGAACCCCGGTGAGACCATGTTCGGCTCGTCGTTCGACACCGTGCCCGGGGGCAAGGGCCTGAATCAGGCCGTCGCTGCGGCACGTGCCGGCGGCGACGTCGGGTTCCTCGGCGCGGTCGGCAACGATGCGTTCGGTGATGCCCTGCGCGACTGCCTGCAGGATGCCGGGGTCGACACCCACGGGCTGGTCGAGGTGGACGCGCCCACCGGAACGGCACACATCTCGGTGCTCGACGGGGGCGAGAACGCGATCGTCGTCGTACCCGGAGCCAACGCCGCGATCACGGAACTCGATGACGCATCGCAGCACCGCATCGAAGACGCCCGGTACCTGGTCGCCCAGTTCGAGCGGCCGATCGACCTGATCACCGAGGCCTTCGTCGTCGCGCGTGGCATGGGGATCCAGACCGTGCTGACGCCCGCGCCGGTGCAGCCGGTGGCGCACGCTCTGCTACAGCTGGTCGACATCCTGGTGCCGAACGCGCAAGAGGCCCGCGAGCTCGCGGGTGTCGACGACGAGACGGAGGCCGCGATCGCTCTCAGCCGCACCGTCGGCCTGGTCGTGATGACACGGGGGTCTCGCGGTGCGCTGGTCGCACGCGAGGGCGCGGTCGTGATCGAGGTCGCACCGCGCAAGGTCGAGGCCGTCGACACCACTGCCGCCGGTGACACGTTCGCCGGGGTGATGGTCGCCCTGCTCGCCGAGGGGGCGCTGCTCGATGCCGCACTCGCCGCCGCGACCGTCGCGGCATCCATCTCGGTCACCCGCCCCGGCGCCTCGACCTCGATGCCGACCCGTGCCGAGATCGACGCCGTGCTTCAGCACCCCTAACCCCCTTTCGCCGAGTTGCCCACTTCGCCCCGGTCCGGAGGCCGGACAACCGGGGCGAAGTGGGCAACTCGCTAGGGGCGGAGCGCGATGGTTGCGCGGATACGGGCCACCAGCTCGAGCGGATCGCGGAGGTCGTCGGCGTTCAGCTCCATCACGTGCCAGCCCGACGCCTCGAGGCGGGTGCGCCGCGTCATGTCCTTTCGCCACTGCGACTTCGTGCGGTGGTAGTCGCCCTGATATTCGAGGGCGAGCCGGAGTGCGTCGTAGGCGAAATCGACCCGAGCGTCCTTGCCGGTCTCGGTCGACACAACGACGTAGTTGATGCGGGGCGCCGGAAGGCCACCCAGCGTGAGGATGACCCGGAGCCGCGATTCCTGTGGCGACTCGGCACGAGCATCGAGCAGCTCGAGTGCGGCGCGCACGGTGACCGATCCCCGTCTGTGACCTGCCGCTTTCACGGTCGCGGCGAGCTCGCCACGAGTCGCCATCGGCAGTCGGTGATGGATGATGTGGTCACCCGCCGCCACCAGGTCGATCAGCGACAGCTGACTCGCGAGATCCCGCCAGGTGTCGCACGGCGAACTGACACGCAATCTCGACCGGGTGACGATGCGGGTACGTGGGTCGAGGCGATGGCCCCGCAGACCCTTCGCGTGCGGAGCTCGGTCGGGAGCGAGGACGGCGACATGCACGTCGGCATCGAGCTCGAGCCGCAGGGGCAACGGGATGCGGAGCAGTCGAGCCGCCGTGCTGTGGCTGAAAAACGCGTCGGGACGTAACCGCGACGCGTAGGCCTCCAGCCGATCCCGAAACGCATCGTCGCTGTGTCCCGCTCGTCGCACACCCCACACCGGCCGGTCGAGGTCGCGTGCCCAGAGACGTTTCGCCCGCACCCCTTCTGCCCGCGCGTCGCGAAACCGGAACGCCCCGGATCGGTACCTGTCGGGGAGGGGCGCCCGCTGCATCCGCCCACTCTCTCGAACGTCGCCCTCTCCGCGCGCGCGCTCTCCACACGCGCACCCCCCTTGACGCGAGTTGCCCACTTCACCCCGGTCCGGATGCCCGACGACCGGGGCGAAGTGGGCAACTCGGCGAAGGGCGGGGCGCTAGAAGGCGCCCACGATCAGCGAGATCGCGATCGAGAGCATGACCACGGCGATCAGGGCGTCGAGGATGCGCCACGCGATCGGGCGCGCGAAGACCGGTGCCAGCAGCCGGGCTCCGAGCCCGAGAGCGGTGAACCACGCGATGCTTGCCAGCCCTGCGCCGGCACCGAACCACCACCGGTCGTCGCCGTGGGTGCTGGCGATCGACCCGAGCAGCACGACCGTGTCGAGGTACACATGGGGGTTGAGCCAGGTGAGCGCCAGCGCCGTGGTGATCACGACGGCGAGGCGCGTCTTCGCCGGCGCCTCACCCGCTTCGAGTGTCGCCTTCGGATGGATCGCCCGGCGCGCCGCGAGGACCGCGTAGACGAGCAGGAAAGCGGCTCCGAAGAACCGCACGGCGACCACGAGCCACGGGAGCCGGTCGAACACGAACCCGGCGCCGCCGACCCCGAGCCCGATCAGCACCAGGTCGCTGAGCGCGCAGATCAGGACGACGGCGATGACATGTTCTCGCCGCAGGGCTTGGCGCAGCACGTACGCGTTCTGCGCCCCGATCGCGATGATGAGCGACAGGCCGAGGCCGAGTCCCGCAAGGGCGGCGAGCAGAGGAGCGGGCATGCTCACACGCTAGCGAGTGCCCCGGCCGGCCGATCTCGCTCCCGGCGACGGATCGGCCTGCACGGCACGGCGCTGCAGGAGGCGCGTCATTCCCTCAGCGAGCGACGCGCCTCCTACCGCCAAGCTCCGGTCAGAGACCGAGCAGGCCTCCCAGCAGTCCGCCTGACGAAGGTGCCGGCGCCGGCGCCGGGGCAGGTGCGGCAGGCGCCGGGGCGGGCGCTGCCGGTGCTGCCGGTGCCGGCGCGGCCGGAGCCGGAGCGGGTGCCGGAGCGGCCGGGGCCGGGGCGGGGGCGGGCGGCGATGCCGGGGCGGGCGAGGTGGACGGCTTCGTGCCGAACAGGCCGCCCAGCAGCCCGCCGGTCGAGGGCGTCGGCGTCGGCGTCGGGGTGGGCGTCGGAGTCGGCGTCGGCGTGGCGGTCGGGCTCGGTGCGGCGGCGGCCGCCGGAGCATTCTGCGTGCGCACGAGCGACGCCGAGTCGAGGCGGATGTTGCCCGAGTTCAGGATCACATCGATGCGCAGCGAGGTGTGACCGGCCTTCATGACGGAGAGCGGCACGCTGACCTTCATCCAGCCGCTGCTGACGCTGAAGTTGACGGTCGCGACCTCGGCCGTGCCGCCCAGGGCGGACAGGCGAACCGAACCCGAGACCTTGCTCGTGCCGCCCGGTTTCACCCAGATCGTCGCGGTGTACGACTCCCCGGCGCGCGGAGCGACGTTGACGCCCTGCGACACGGTTCCGCCGGTCGCCTTCAGGTCGTACTTGCCGCCGCGAGCCGCGGTGGTCGGACCTTCGACTCCCGAGCCGCCGGACCAGCCGGACGCGCTGCCCTCGAATGAGGGCGAGCTCAGGGCGAGGAGGGTGCCCGCCGGTGCGGCCGGCTCGGCCGAGTAGCTGCCCGAGGTGGGCGGCGTGCTCTGGGTCGGGGTGGGGGTCGGGGTCGGGGTGGACGTCGCGGTCGGTACCGGCGTCGGTGCGGTCGTCGGCGCGGCGGCCGGCTTCTTCGGCACGGTGGTTCCCGGGTACTTGCCGAACACGACGGACCAGTAGCGCCTGCCGTCGGCTTCGTAGTAGCCGATGCCGACCGAGGTGTAGTCGTTCACCATGTTCGCGTAGTGGCTCTGCGACGCCTTCCACGCGGCGACGACCTGCGTGTACGAGTAGCCGGCGGCCACGTTCTCACCCGCACGCTGCCACCCCGCGGGGATCTGCGTCGAGTAGTTCGGGTTGTGGCTCATGGCGCCGTTCTTCCACTGCTGCAGCGCCCAGTCGGCGGCGACCTTGTCGAGCCGCGCGTCGCGGGCGTACCCGGTGGCGAGACCGGCGTCGTAACGCACCTGGTTCTGCGCCGCCCAGACGTACTGCGTCATCTGGGCGACGGTGGGCGCAGCGGTCGCCGCCGCCGCTCCGGCCGCGGGGGATGCGGCCGGTGCAGCGAAGGCGTTCTGCGGAAGGAAAAGTGTCGCGGTCAGAACGGCGGCGACGAGGGCGGTGAGGATGAGGTGGAAGCGCGCGCGCTTCCACTGACGATCGGGCGTCATGATGTTGGGACTCCAGGGGATAGACGAACAGGGATACTGCGACCTGGCGAGCTCCCAACAACCTCGCGCCCCTCGACGCTATCCGGGCGCGCAACAGGACCCCCAGTCCCCTTGCTGGTGATAGACGGGAGGGTTCATCGCCCGCATGTCACCCGCTGAGTCACCCGACCCACGAAGTGGGTCCAATCCGGCTGCGCCGGGCGGGCGTCAGCCGAAGAGCTTCTGCAGCCGGCTCACGCCTTCAGCGAGATCGTCATCGCCGAGCGCGTAGCTGAAACGCAGGTATCCACTGGGCCCGAAGGCCTCTCCGGGGACGGCGGCGACCTCGATCTGGTCGAGGATCAGGTCGGCAAGTTGCAATGACGTGGTCGGCGTGACGCCGCCCCATTCGCGCCCGAGCAGCCCCGACACGTCGGGGTAGACGTAGAACGCGCCCTCTGGCAGGGGGCACACGACACCGTCGATCGCCCCGAGCCCGGAGGCGATCGCCTTGCGTCGCCGGTCGAAAGCCTGCCGCATGACCTCCACGGCATCTTGCGGCCCGGTCAGCGCGGCGATCGCCGCGCGCTGCGAGATGTTCGACACGTTTCCGCTCAGGTGCGATTGCAGGTTGCCGGCCGCCTTGATCGCGTCGGCGGGGCCGATCATCCAGCCGAGTCGCCAGCCCGTCATGGCGTAGGTCTTCGCGACGCCGTTGACCAGGATGGTGCGGTCGGCCAGAGCGGGCACGCCTTCCGTGATCGAGGCCGCGCGCTGCCCGTCGTAGACGAGGTTCTGGTAGATCTCGTCGGCGATGACCCAGATCCCCGCGGCCTCCGCCCACTCGGCGATCGCCTTCGTCTGTTCGGGAGTCGCCACGGTGCCGGTCGGGTTCGACGGCGAACCCCACAGCAGCACCTTGGTGCGCGGGGTGCGCGCCGCCTCCAGCTGGTCGACTGTGACCAGATAGTTCTGGTCGGCTCCGGCGAACACCTCGACCGGCACGCCGCCCGCCAGCTTGACCGCCTCCGGGTAGGTCGTCCAGTACGGCGCGGGAAGCAGCACCTCGTCGCCGGGGTCGAGCAGGGTGGCGAACGACTGGAATACCGCCTGCTTGCCGCCGTTGGTCACGATGATCTGCGACGGGCTGACCTCGAGCCCGCTGTCGCGCAGCGTCTTCGCCGCGATCGCCTCGCGCAGCTCGGGCAGTCCGACGGCGGGCGTGTACCTGTGGTTCTTGGGGTCGCGAGCCGCGATGACCGCGGCTTCGACGATGTGCTCGGGGGTCGGGAAGTCGGGTTCACCGGCGGCGTAGCTGATGACCGCACGACCGTCGGCCTTCAACTGCTTGGCCTTGGCATCCACTTTCAGCGTCGCCGACTCGGCGATCGCCCCGACACGTTCAGAGATTCTGCCCACGTGTTCAGCCTAGTAAAGGCAGGCAGACGAAAGCCCGGGACCGCCAAGGCTGAGGGGCAGGCGGTCCCGGGCTTCGCACTACCGGCTACTCGACCGTGATGGCCGGGCGGTTGTGCCGGTAGTTCTCCCGCACCAGATAGGCACCCGCTGCCAGCAGTGCGAGGATCATGGCCACCAGCATCAGGATGTTGGTACCGGTCATGGCCAGTGCGCTGAGTCCGGCAAGACGCGTCGTGGTCGTCCCCGTCGGCGTGATGGTCTCTCCACCCACCCCGCACTCACCGATGCACGGATCCTCGACGCTCGTGACATTCGGGCCCACCGAGGCCTGAGCGAGGTTGATGACCGCACCGGAGCCACCCAGGGCCGAGACGCGAAGTGCGGTCTCGGTGAAGGTGCCGTCCGACAGGTCTTGGTTGTTGATCGTGATCGAGAGCAGGTCGGTGAGCGCGATGCCGACGGCATCGTTCCCGTCGAGCAGACCCTCGGTCGCCGGATCGATCAGCGTGGTGTCGAGCGTGTCGACCAGCTTCTGCACCGTGCCGCCGCTGTCGAACAGCGCATCGGTGATGCTGTCACCCATCGTCCCGATCGCGAGATCGAGGTTCAGGTTGGTCTTCACGATCCCGAGCACCTTCACGGCCGCGGTCGCCTCGACGCCGACACCCTTGATGAAGTCGTCGACGGTTCCGACGATCGACACGTGAGCGCTGGTCTCGAGGGCCGGCAGGGCGGTCACCTTGTTGTTGCAGACCACCTGGTCGACCGTCTGGTTCACCAGCTGCGTGACCGTCTTGGTGACGGTCTGCGTGATCCAGGTCACCGTGTGCGTGGTGCCGCCGAGCAGCCCGCCGAGCGTGCCGCCCACCAGGTTGCCAACGACCGGCACCCCGTTGATGACCGGGACGCCGTTGACGACCTGTGCGATGACACCGTCGACGACGGGCACCTGGATGGTGACGGTCTGCAGCACCTGCGTGGGCACCTGGATGACCTGTTGCACGGTCTGGCAGACCTTCTGAACCAGCGGAGCCTGCGCGACATCGAGGTCGATGTCGGCGTGCACCTCGACGGTCGCGTCGTGCAGTGCGGCACGAACGCGGTCGACGACCTGGTCGGCGATCGACGCGACCTTGCCGGTGATCGAGTCGAGGATCGGGTCGATGAACCCCGAACTCAGCACCTCGGTGCCGACCGGGGCGTTGTTCAGCCCGCCGCCGGCGAAGGCGTTCAGGTCGATCGAGACCTTGCCGGTGTCGAGGTTGAAGCGCACGCCCTTGTCGCCGTACTGGGTGTTCAGCAGATCCTGCACCAGTGAGTGCAGGTCGCCGACGTCGACCGTCGCGGTGACATTGGCGTTGCTGCCCAGCAGGTTCAGCGCCGGGTTGACGCCCTGCAGGATGCGGTTCAGGTCGACGGCGAGTGTGCCGTCAGAACCGTCGAGCACGCCGATGCCGAGTTCGAGCTCATCGAGCGCCGCGTTGACCTTGTCGGTCAGCGCCGAGATGGCCGGGCTCGAAAGCTCGAGCTTCAGGTCGGCCAGGGTGTAGTCGCCGCTCGCGTTCTGGCCCTCCGCCTGCGCCTGAGCGCCGAGGGCGCCGATGGCGAGGCCGAGATCGAGCAGGTTGGCAGTGAACCGGTCGCCCAGAAGGGCGTTCAGGTCGACGGTGGCGTTGGTTCCGGGAACCGACTTGTCCTCGCCGAGTCCGATCGCGCCGTCATCGGTGATCGCACCGGACGAGCCGAACGAGGTGCCGTTGGCCTGGGCCTGGGCGTACTGCCCGACCGCGCCCAACTGCACGACATCACCGAGGTCCGCTTGGATGCTGGAGCCATTGCCGACCTCGACGGAATCGAGAACGGTGGCCTTGAAGGGATCCTTCTCGGTTTGCGTCGACTGGGTTCCATCGTTCGATGCCTCGGCGTACGAGAGCGCCGCGATGTCGTCGAGGTTAATGCCGAGGACCGATCCCGAGAGGATGCGGCCTTGAGCCCACGACACGGGACCGTCGGCCGCCATGGCCGGTGCGGCCCCGGCGAGCGCGAACGCCCCGCCGAGGGAGATGACGGTGACCGCAGCAGCGATGCGGCGGCCCATCCCGGTTGCCCGAGCTGTCGTGCGCGGGTGCTGATGTGGGAACACGACGGTGCCTTCCTGATCCTGAGACGGA
>JBDTQN010000084.1:0-8862 GCA_039932215.1 Pseudolysinimonas sp.
CCGGCGGAACCCCCGTCGACTTCGCCTACGCCGTGCACACGGAGGTCGGCAATCGCACGATGGGGGCGAAAGTGAACGGCCGCCTGGTGCCGCTCGACAGCCCGCTCAACTCCGGTGACTCGGTCGAGGTGTTCACCTCGAAGAACCCCGATGCCGGCCCCAGCCAGGACTGGCTGAACTTCGTCAGGAGCCCGCGCGCCCGCAACAAGATCCGCGGATGGTTCACGAAAGAGCGCCGCGAGGAAGCGGTCGAGCAGGGCAAAGACGCGATCGCGCGCGCGATGCGCAAGCAGAACCTGCCGCTGCAGAAACTGCTGAGCCAGGATGTCGTGGCCGAGGTCGCTGCCCAGATGCGGTACGAGGGCGTCGAGGCCCTGTACGCCGCCGTCGGCGAAGGGCACGTGTCGACCCAGTCGGTGCTGGAGAAGATCGTCGCGTCGATGCAGGGCGAGGCCGAGGCCGACGAGGCCGAGGTTCCCTTCATCCCGAAGGGACGTGCGCGCCAGCTGCGCCCCAGCGACTCGGGAGTGCTGGTGCGCGGTGCGCCCGACATCTTGGTCAAGCTCGCGAAGTGCTGCACCCCCGTGCCGGGCGACCAGATCGTCGGCTTCGTCACACGCGGCACCGGCGTCTCGGTGCATCAGTCGGACTGTGTCAATGTGAAGAGCCTGCTGGCCGAGCTCGACCGGATGATCGATGTGGAGTGGGCGCCGACCTCGTCGAGCGTGTTCCTGGTGCAGATCCAGGTCGAGGCGCTCGACCGCTCGGGCCTGCTGTCGGATGTCACGCGCGTGCTCTCGGAGCACCATGTCAACATCTTGTCGGCGACGGTCTCGACCTCGAGCGACCGGCTGGCGATCAGCCGGTTCGTGTTCGAGATGAGCGACACCGTGCACCTCGACCGACTGCTGAACGCCGTACGGCGCATCGAGGCCGTGTACGACGTGTACCGAGTGAGCGCGGGGTAGCTGCACCACGGCTAGCACGCGAACGCAGCCGTGAGTCGTTCGATGGCGCGTCGCTTGGCCGGTAGGTTGCGCCGTGCGTTCATCAGCGTCACGCAGTCCGCGAGCCCGAAGCCGCCGATGTGGCCCAATTCCCGAACCGTCTCGCGTTCCCCTTCGCCGAACCGCTCGCGCGCCCGTGCCAGTTCGACCGCGGTACGCACCGGAGTCGTGACCCGGCGCCCGCCCAGCTCGTGCAGATCGCCCGCCGTGACGACGACTTCGCGCACGCTCGCGTGCCGTGCCTGCGGCGGCCGCGCTCGAGCGCGCAGGTCGACGCACAGTTCGAGCAGCTCGGGCTCGCACGTGAGCGCGCCCCACACCCACGCGGCGGTCCCGAGTTCGGCGATCATGCGTTCGTGCCGCCCGGCGAGTGCGGCGGCGAGGCGCAGCGTCGGGGTCGGGACTTCGTCGACGGGGCAGTGGCCGCCACCGAGCGGGTAGAGCTCGCCGTCGAGGACGGCGGCCATGCGTTCGGCGAGCGGCAGTTGGGCACCGTCGAGCACGGACGGAAGATGGGGCATCCTCCGATGGTGGGGCCCGCTGCCGGGCCGTGGTGCCGGATGGCGCGATCCGGTGGTGAAGTCGGGGTGTGGAGAACTTCAGAATCCGTGCCAGCGGCGCCCGAACGACGCGCTGAGGATCGCGACGAGGTACACGCCGGCGGCCGCGAAGAGTGTCGCCGTCAGGCCGAAGGCGTCGACGCCGATGCCTGCGAGCAGGCTGCCGAGGGGCATCGCGGCCGCGACGCCGGTCGAGATGGCGCCCAGCACTCGTGCCCGCAGCGGGATTGGGATGAGTCCGAAGAGAGCGGTGTCGATGAGGGGGTTGATCGGTCCGGCGGCGAGGCCGGACAACGCCAGCACCCCCAGCACGACCGGAAGGGGTGCACCGAGAGCGAGGGTCAGATATGGCGGCACACCCGCCAGCAGGAAGAGCACCACGAACAGCCCGTGCCGTGGCAGCCGGTGCCCGACGGCACCGTAGACGGCGGCCCCGGTTAGGGCTCCTCCTGCGAAGACGGCGAGCATCGCTCCGAGTGCGGCGCCGTCGTCGCCCAGCCCCCTCGCATAGACGGGTTTCAGAACGGTGAGTCCTGCAGCATCCACCATGTTGGTGATGACGACGAGGATCACGACTGCGCGCACCAAGGGAGTGCGGGTGACGAAGCGCATGCCTGCGGCCAGCTGTGCGAAATAGCTGCGCTCGGCGGCCGGCGAGGCGTCGGCGTGCGCGCCGTCTCGGGGGACGAGGGCGAGCGTGATCACGATCGACAGGGCGAAGCACACCGCGTTCGCGTAGAGGGCGTTGGCGGGCCCGACCAAGGCGACGAGCGCGCCCGCGACCCCCGCGCCGAGCATCACAGCTGTGCGCTGCACGGTCGCGTGGGCGCCCGTCGCGCGGGTGAGGGGTGTGCGGGCGAGTTCGGTGAGCTCGGGGAGTTGCGCCGTGCGGGCGGTGGATCCGGGGGTGTCGAGCAAGTTGCTCAGAAACACCAGTGCGAGCAGCACCGGAAAGGGCAGCGCGCCAAAGCCCGCGAGCACGGGGATCGCCAGCACCGTGACACCGCTGGCCGCATCAGCGACGACGCCGGAGCGTCGCCAGCCGAACCTGTCGACCAGAACTCCGCCGAGCGCCCCGCCGATCACGATCGGCACGGTCGCGAACACGCCCGCGAGACCGGTGGCGAGCGGCGAGCCGGTGTCCGCGAGCACATACAGCGGCACCGCGATCGTCGTGATGGCGTTGCCGGCGCGCGAGACGCCGTCGGCCGCGAGCAGCCCGGCAAGGGGAGCGCGGCGGCGTACCGGCGGCGCAACGACGCTCATGGCTGGCGGAAGGTCGCGTAGATGAAGCGCACGGGCAGCGCACCTTCCGACGCCTGCTCGCGAGGCCGATCCCATTTCTCGGCGAGGGCGTTGACCTCGTCGCTGAGTTCCCTGAGTTCGGTGGGGGTGAGAAACGCGATCGTGTCGCCGGCCGTCGCACCCTGCACCCACTCGAGCGGAAGAGTCGGCTCTGCATCGAGGTAGGCGAGCTGCTCGGTGAGATGACCCTGCAGGAAGGTCTGGCGCATGATGCGACCGGCCACCGCGCTCTCGGGATCCGCGAGCATCGCGCTCGGTCGATAGTTGGTCATGTCGTGCGTCGCGCGCCACCAGCGTTCGCGACCGTCTCGCGCGAGCTCGGGCGCCTGCTCGACGAACCCGAACTCCTCAAGGGTCGACAGGTGGTAGCTCACTGAGCCGGGTGCCACATCGGCCAAGACGCTCAGTTCGCCGACCGAGTGGGGACCGTCTCGACGAAGGAAGCCGAGCAGCTTGAGCCGCAGGGGATTGGCGAGGGCGCGCATGGCGCGGGGATCGCTGACGTCGATGTGGGAGCGGTCGGTCATACCGCGATGCTAGTTGCGCAACGATAGTTGCGCAAGGAGTCTTGTGGACTGGTCAGCCGAGCGCGTCGAGCCAGGTGCGTTGCGCGGCGATCGCGTCTTCGGCGTCTTTCACCTTGCGGGCGTCGCCCTTCGCCTTCGCTTCGGTGAGCTCGATCTCGAGCTTCGCGATCTTGGCCTCGAGTTGCGCCGCGAACCCTTGCGAGCGGGCCTGCTTCTCGGGGTCGCTCTTGTTCCAATGGTCGTCATCGAGCTTGCGCACATGCGTTTCGACCTTGCGCAGCCGATCTTCGACGGGGCGGACCGAATCGCGGGGGACCTTGCCGATCGCATCCCACTTGCGCTGCACACCCAGCAGGGCGGACTTCGCCTTCTCGCGATCCGTCTCGGTGAGGATCTTCTCGGCCTCGTCGAGCAACGCCAGCTTCTCAGTGAGGTTGCCAGCGAACTCCTCGTTCTCGCGCGCGTCGACCTCTGCCTTGGCGGCGTACAGCACGTCTCCGGCCGCCTTGAAGCGCTCCCAGAGCGCGTCGTCGACCCGCTTGCCTGCTCGGCCGGCGAGCTTCCACTCATCGAGCAGACGACGGTAGTCGGGAATCGCGGCAGTGCCCTTCGGCGCGAGCGCCTCGGCCCGGTCGACCAGCTCTTGCTTGCGACCGCGCGCCTCTTTGTGCACGCCATCGAGTTCGGCGAAGAAGGCCTTTCGGTGCGTCTCGATCGTGGTGCGGGCGGTACGGAACCGCTTCCAGAGCTCGTTGCTTTCGGCCTTGGGGAGCCGGGGACCGTCTTTCTGCGCGGCCTGCCAGCGTGCGAACAGCGCGTCGAGCTGGGTCGAGACCTGCTTCCACTGCGCCTTCGCCGGGTCTTGGGCGGCGAGTGCTTCTGCCTCAGCGACGAGGGACTCGCGCTCGGCAAGAGCCTCGGCAGTGGCGGCCTTCGCCTCGGCCGACTGCTTCTCGGTGAGCTCGCCGACGCTGCCGCTCAGTTTCTCGAGTCGTGCGCTCAGCCCGGCCAGATCGCCGACCGCGTTGGCGGTCGAGACCGATTCGGTGAGATGGGTGATCGCCTTCGCCACGTCGTGCGCAGGGGCGCCGCCGCGGACGCGCTGCTCGAGCAGTCCGACCTGCCCGGCGAGCTCGGTGAACTTGCGCTCGTAGTAGGCCAGAGCCTCTTCAGGGGTGGCGTCGGGGTACTGGCCGACGGCGCGCTCGCCCTCGGCTTCGCGCACGAAGACCGTCCCGTCGTCGCCGACGCGGCCCCATGGTGCCTGTTCGTTGGTCGCCACGAAAATACTCACCTTGCGCTCGAATCCGGCTGCCTCGTGCCGGAGCGCCCCCAGCCTATTGCACCGTTTCGCGGGGTCGGCTACTGCAGCGTGACCTTGGTGATGGTGGTCGGCACGACCGGCGTCCCGGTGACGCCGTCGGCACCGATCGTCGCGATCCCCTGCGATGTCACCTTGTCGATCAGCTGCTCCAGCCCGCTCGTCACCCGTCCGACGACCGTGTATCCGCCCGCCGAGTCCGAGCTCAGCGTCGTGGTGTCGGTGACGAGGAAGAACTGATGCCCGTTGCTGTAGGCGTCATCGCCGGCGCGGGCCATGGCGATCGTCCCGGCCGGGTAGATGTTGTCGGTCGGCGCGTTCTCGACCGGTCCGTACGAGAACGCCGGGTCGGGCGCTCCGGTTCCGTCGAGCGACCCGCACTGCAGGAAGGCGAACCCGTCGCTCGTGGCCAGCCGGTGGCAGGTCTTGCCTTCGAAGTAGCCGTCTTCTGCATCCTGGATGAAGCCGGCCGTCGCCTGCGGGGCATTCAGCCCGTCGAGTTCGATGCCGAGGGTGATGTCACCGTTCAGCACCATCTCGCCGGTCCAGGTGCGGTACTCCGACAGGGTGGGGTCGGGCGCGCCGACGTTCGTGCCGGTCGCGGCGACGTCTGAGGCGGAAGGTTCCGGGGTCGGGGCACCCGGTCCGGCTGTGAAGTAGAAGAACTGAGTGGTGGCGGCGAGGCCGGCCACCAGCACCACGCCCGCGATGGCGATGATGTTGTCGCGTGCGCGCCGTTTCGTCTGGCGGGTGTGCACCTCCTGGCGCGCCTGATACCGCTGGAGTCGGTCGCGCGCCTCGCGCTGGTCACGCTGCTGCCTGCTGGATGCCACGTGAGCACACTACAGAGGCGCTCTGAGCCCGCCAAACCGCGTCGCACCCCGCGGCTACTGTGGTGAGCATGGCCCAGCAGCAGGGACTCCGCACGGGGTCGACGCCCCTCGCGGTGCGCATGCGGCCCACCTCGCTCGACGAAGTCGCCGGGCAGCAGCACCTGCTCAAGCCGGGGTCACCGATCGTGAAGCTGGCCGAAGACGCGTCCGGCGAGAGCGGGTCGGTGTCGGTGATTCTGTGGGGGCCTCCGGGCACGGGCAAGACGACTCTCGCGCAGGCGATCGCGCACAGTTCGGGCAGGCGATTCGTCGAACTCTCGGCGGTGACCGCGGGCGTCAAAGACGTGCGCGAGGTGATGGAGAAGGCGCACGCCGACCGCGACCTCTACGGCGTCTCGACGGTGCTGTTCCTCGACGAGATCCACCGCTTCAACAAGGCGCAGCAAGATGCGCTGCTGCCCGGCGTCGAGAACGGCTGGGTGATCCTGGTCGCCGCGACGACCGAGAATCCGTCGTTCTCCGTCGTGGCACCGCTGCTCTCGCGGTCGCTGCTGCTCACCCTCGAACCACTCAGCGACGACGATCTCGGGCTGCTCGTCGATCGAGCCGTCAGCGACGTGCGGGGCCTGAACGCAGCGGTGACAGTTCAGGATGACGCGCGAGCGGCCCTGATCCGGCTCGCTTCGGGCGACGCGCGGCGTGCACTCACTGCTCTCGAAGCCGCCGCTTCCGCCGCCGACGCCGACAACGGCGGGGTCATCACCGCCGAGATCGTCGCCACCACCGTCGACCGCGCGCTGCTGCGGTACGACCGGCAGGGCGACGAGCACTACGACGTGATCAGCGCCTTCATCAAGTCGATCCGCGGGTCGGACGTCGACGCATCGCTGCACTACCTGGCCCGCATGATCGAGGCAGGCGAGGACCCGCGCTTCATCGCGCGCCGCATCATGATTTCGGCAGCAGAAGACATCGGCATGGCCGACCCGCAGGCATTGCCGATCGCGGTGGCCGCCGCCGAGGGTGTCGCGCTGATCGGCATGCCCGAGGGTCGCATCCTGTTGGGCGAGGCGGTCGTGTACCTCGCGACTGCACCGAAGTCGAATGCCTCGTACAAGGCCCTGGATGCGGCGATCGCCGACGTGCGCGCCGGCAAGATCGGCAGGGTGCCGGCCCCGTTGCGCGACGCCCACTATCCCGGCGCCAAGCGCCTGGGCCACGGCAAGGGCTACATCTATTCGCACGACAGCGACTTCGGCGTCGCGACGCAGCAGTACCTGCCCGACGCGCTCAAGGGCACCGAGTACTACACGCCGAGTGCGAACGGCAACGAGCGGGATGTGGCGGCCCGCCTCGAGAAGATCCGGGCGATCCTTCGCGGCGACTGATCGGGCCGGTTTTGCTGGTAAAGTAACCAGGTTCGTCTCGAAGACGGACACATCCCACCACTGTTAGCCCGCCAGGGCCGCTGCGACGTGCGACCTGGATCTGGGAGTGGGGGCGGTGCACGTCCGTGAGTCGCGATCGACGCGTCCACGTTGCGAAGGAATCTGCATGCCCACGAAGTCCCAAGACCGCCGCAAGGTGCGTCTGTCCCGTGCCCTCGGCATCCCGCTGACGCCGAAGGCCGCCAAGTACCTCGAGAAGCGCCCGTACGGCCCCGGAGAGCACGGCCGCACCAAGCGCAAGACCGACTCCGACTACGCCGTGCGTCTGCGCGAGAAGCAGCGTCTGCGCGAGCAGTACGGCATCCGCGAGAAGCAGCTGCGCATCGTCTTCAACGAGGCCCGCGGCGCCAAGGGCCTGACCGGTGAGAACCTGGTCGAGCTGCTCGAGATGCGTCTCGACGCCCTCGTTCTTCGCGCGGCATTCGCCCGCACCACCGCGCAGGCGCGCCAGATGGTCGTGCACCGCCACATCATGGTCGATGGCCAGCTCGTCGACCGCCCGTCGTTCCGGGTGAAGCCGGGTCAGCTCATCCACGTCAAAGAGCGCAGCGAGGGCACCGAGCCCTTCCAGGTCGCCGCGGCCGGTGGCCACGTCGACGTGCTCCCCAAGACTCCGGGCTACCTCGAGGTCGAGCTCGACAAGCTGCAGGCACGCCTCGTGCGTCGTCCGCTGCGTGCCGAGGTCCCCGTGACCGCCGAAGTCCAGCTCGTCGTCGAGTACTACGCCGCGCGCTAGGTTTCGACAGGCTCAACCACGCAGGCCCTCGGCGCACAGCCGGGGGCCTTCGTGCATGCGTAAGCTAGAACAACGCTTTCGAACTGAGGAGTTCACCATGAAGGGCCTGCTTCTTCTGACCGTCGGTGTGGCCGCCGGATTCATCGCCGCACACCAGATCGCCAAGACGCCCGAGGGCGCCAAGTTCTTCTCCGACGTCGACGCGAAGGCGCGCGACTTCGGCGGCGCCGTCGTCGACGGCTACAAGGCACGCGAGGCCGAACTGCGCGACGCCGCAGGCGACTTCCTCAAGTAGGCGCGCAGGCCTGGCCGGCCGCCCGCGACATCCACCCATGACCGACCGGGACTAACCGTGCAGACCGCCGAGATCCAACGCCGCTGGCTCACCTTCTTCGGGGAGCGCGGCCACACCGTGGTGCCCTCCGCTTCGCTGGTGAGCGATGACCCCGCGCTGCTGTTCACAGTCGCCGGCATGGTGCCGTTCATCCCGTACTTCACCGGCGTGGTGCCGGCGCCGTTCCCGCGCGCGACGAGCGTGCAGAAGTGCATCCGCACCCTCGACATCGAAGAGGTCGGCAAGACCACACGGCACGGCACGTTCTTCCAGATGAACGGCAACTTCAGTTTCGGCGACTACTTCAAAGAGCAGGCGATCACGTACGCGTGGGAGCTGCTGACGACATCCGAGAAAGACGGCGGGCTCGGGTTCGCCGAGAAAGACCTCTGGGTCACGGTCTACGAAGACGACGACGAGGCCGCTGCGCTGTGGCAGAAGATCGCCGGACTCCCCGCCGATCGCATCCAGCGCCTGGGGCGCAGTGACAACTACTGGCACACCGGTCAGCCCGGCCCCGGCGGCCCGTGCAGCGAGATCTACTTCGATCGCGGACCCGAATTCGGTCCGGATGGCGGTCCCGCGGTCGACGACACCCGCTACATCGAGATCTGGAACCTCGTCTTCATGCAGTACCTGCTCGCCGATGTGAAGTCGAAGACCGAGTTCACCATCGTCAGCGAACTGCCGAAGAAGAACATCGACACCGGGATGGGCATGGAGCGCGTCGCGTTCCTCAAGCAGGGCGTCGACAACATGTACGAGATCGACCAGGTGCGTCCGGTTCTGGA
>JBDTQN010000085.1:0-8792 GCA_039932215.1 Pseudolysinimonas sp.
CCATCGTGCCAGAATCGGTTCCGACCATGGCGAGCTTCACTTTCGGAGCCGGCAATGCCCGCAAGGTGCTGCGCCTCCCGCTCTACGCTCTCGGGGCGCTCGCGACGCTCGTGATCCCGCGCACCCCGCGACTCTGGGTGTTCGGGTCGGGCATCGGCGTCGGCGAGGGCGCCCTCGCCTTGTACCGGGTCGCGCGCGAGCGTCAGAGCGAATCGACGCGGCTGGTGTGGCTGGCGACGACGGATGCCGAGGTCGCCGAGGCGCGGACGCTCGGCCTCGAGGCCCGCCGCAAGTCGGGGTGGGGCGGGTTCTGGCTGACCGCACGCGCGCGGGTGCTCGTGGTCACGCACGGTTTCGGCGATGTGAACCGCTACGGCTCCCGCGGTGGATTCGTCGCCCAGCTCTGGCACGGCATCCCGTTGAAGCGTTTGCACCTTGACTCGCCAGCCGCCCTGCGGCTGTCGTTCCTGCCGGATCATCGGCTGGTGCGGGCATTCGTCGCCCGCGCGTACCGGTTCGCCGGGCGTGGGATCGGACTGTTCTCGGTCGCGTCGGAACGGGTGGTGCCGCGCATCTCCTCGGCTTTCGGGATACCCCGCGACCGCATCGTCGTCACGGGTGATCCGCGCGACGACGTGCTGCTCGCCGGAACGGCTGCCGAGCGGCGGACTGCCGCGCTGGAGGCGCTCGGTGCTGACGGGACAGCCCGTCGCATCCTGTACGCCCCGACCTGGCGGGACGGAGCGTCCGATCCGTCAGCGCCCGACGCCGCGACGTGGGACGAGATCGTCGCGTGGCTCGACCGCACCGACAGCGAGCTGTGGGTGCGGACGCACCCGCTCGGCAGGGGCGACTACGCAGCCGGCGCGGCGCTCTCGCCGCGTATCCGGATGCTCGGCGCAGCTCAGGTGCCCGACATCACGCCGCTGCTGCCGGCCTTCGATGCGCTCGTGACCGACTACTCCTCGATCGCCTACGACTTTTCGCTCGTCGGAGCGCCCATCGTCTTCCTCGCACCGGACGTCGAGGCTTACGCGCGGGCGCGCGGGCTTTACGAGTCGTACCGCGATTTCAGCGGTGGCCGCCACGTCACCCGCTGGCCGCACGCGCTGAGTGTGCTCGAGGAGCGAGCCGGCGAGGGGCCTCACGAGGCCTGGCTGCGCACCGAGCACTTCGACCATCTCGACGGGGGTGCCACGGGCCGTGTGTTCGAGGCCATCCAGGCGAGAACGGGCGGCGCGGCCGCCCCCGAGCACGCGGGCCTTCCGCGGCCGGTGGTGACAAGGGTCGAGGCAACGGCCACCGCGATCAACGTCACGCTCTCGCGCAATGTGCCATCGGTGCGGCTCGAGGGCGCGCGCGCCGGTGTCGATGGGCGCATCGAGGGCGCGCTGGTGCCCGGCACCACGACGGCGACGTTCCCGCTGCTGACCAGCCGGTGGGGGGCTTCGGGGCTTGCTCTTCCATCCGGTGACTACCGTCTGACTCTCGGCGGCGCGCCGCCCACGACACGTGTTCACGTCGAGGCGGCCCTCCCGCCGGCTCTCGAGCACGAGCTGTTCCATGCGACCGTTCGCGCCGACGCCGGCGGGCTCGTTGTGCGCGTCGCGGCGCCGCTCGCTGCCGACGAGCGCGGCGCGGCCGCCCAGAAGCATCTCGAACGGTCGTACCGGCGCAACACGTCCCCGCTCGAGGACGCGGTATTCCTCGAGAGCTTCTATGGCCAGTCTGCGTCCGACAACCCGCTCGGCATCGATCGGGCGCTGGCTTCGGCGCGGCCGGGCGTCACCCGCTACTGGAGCGTCACGGACGGCTCCGTCGCGATCCCCGACGGTGGCGTGCGGCTCATCGAAGGCAGTCGCGAGTGGTGGCGGGTGCGTCGAACCGCCCGCGTGCTGATTGTGAACGACTGGCTGCGCAAGCGATTCGCGCGGCGCGCCGGGCAGCGCGTGCTGCAGACCTGGCACGGCACGATGCTCAAACGGCTCGCGCTCGACCGCGACCCCGGCCTGCGTACCCGCATCGCCGTGCGTCGCGAGCGTTCGCGCTGGACCGCCCTGCTCGCCCAGAACGCGTACAGCACCCGGATCTTCCGCTCGGCCTACGCGATGCGCCGACCGATCTGGGAAGACGGCTATCCCCGCAACGACATCCTGAGCGCCGAAGCCGCAGACCTCGATGCCCGTCGCGAGGCGGTGCGGAGTGCCGTCGGTGTCGCCGACGTGGCCCGCGTCGTGCTTTACGCCCCGACCTGGCGCGACGACCGCACCGAGATGGTGGACTACGTCGATCTGACATCGTTCGCGAGCGAACTCGGCGACGACCACGTGCTGCTCGTTCGGGGGCATTCGCGCACGCTGCGCTATGGGCAAGATCTGGCGGGCGACCGCCTAGTCGATGTGACCAGCTACCCGAGCATGACCGAGTTGTTGCTGCTCGCCGACGTGCTCGTGACCGACTACTCGTCGGCGATGTTCGACTTCACCGGCACCGGCAAGCCGATCGTCTTCTTCACGCCTGACCTGGCGCACTACAGCGCCGACCTGCGCGGCTTCTACTTCGATCTGCTTGCCGAGGCGCCCGGACCAGTCGTGCACGACCGCGCAGGGCTGCGGGATGCGATTGTCGGCAGCGCGGGGGCGGGAACTCAGGATGCGGCGGTCGCCGCGCGCGCGGCGGCCTGGCGCGCGCGGTTCACCCCTCTCGACGATGGCCATGCGGGCGAGCGCGTCGTGCAACGCATGCTCGACGAGGGCTGGCTGTAGCGGGTCAGCTCTCGGTGCGGGAGGTGTCGACCGCGTCGCGGGCGCCCCGCACGAGGCCGACGATGAATCCGGCACCCCAGCTGAGGTGCATGATCGCGAGCACCCCGGCGAATCGGATGCGGTCGCCGAGGGAACCGGTGCTGCTGATCGCGGCGACGACGAGAAGCGCCGCATACGCGAGGGGCCCGAGGTAGGCGAGCGCGGTGATCCAGCCGAGCGGTCCGCTGAACACCCCGGTCAGGTGCAGCGGCAGGAAGATCGCCGCGACGACCAGGTTGACGAGCAGCAGCGGCGGGGCGAAGAACCGCAGCGAGTTGCCCCGTCCGAGGCGACGCACCAGCTCTCCGCGCCAGATGCCGGTGGCACGGAACTGCCGAGCGAGCTTGCCGGGCGTGCTGCGCGGCCAGTAGCTCACGCGTAGGCCGGGATCGAGCCAGACCACGTGGCCCGCCTTGCTCAGGCGGTAGTTCAGTTCCCAGTCCTCACCGCGCCGAAGGGTCTCGTCGAAACCGCCGACCTGGTCGAGCACGTCGCGCCGGAAGATGCCCATGTACGCCGACTCGGCCGGACCTTCGTGGGCGGTCTCGCCGTGGTACGCACCGCCGCCGAGGCCGAAGCGGCTGTTGTACGCGTGGGCGACGGCGGCCTGAAATCCGGGCCTCCCGGTTGCGACCATGATGCCGCCGAGGCTGGCGGCGCCAGTGCGCTCGAGAGCCTCGACGCCGCGGGTCGTATAGCCGGGCGCCAGCTCGGTGTGGGCGTCGACGCGCACAATCACCGGGTGCTTGCTGGTGGCGATGGCGAGGTTCAACCCGATGGGGATGTCCATGCCGGGGTTCTGGACTACGCGGATGCGGGGGTCGGTTGCGCGCAGCCGTTCGACGATGGCGTCGGTTCCGTCGGTCGACGGGCCGAGGGCGAGGATCAGTTCGACTTCGCCGGCGTAATCCTGGTCGAGGATGCTGGCGACGGCCGATTCGAGGTAGCCGGCTTCGTTGAGCACGGGCATCACATACGAGACGCCGACAGCCATGCGCTCACGTTAGCAAGTGAATAGGGGGAAGGCCCCGACGGGCCCTCCCCCTTGACTGGGCGCGTGTTACTTGAGTTCGCCCAGTTTCACATCGGCCGTGTTCGCCTTGCCGTCACGCACATAGGTGAGGCTGGTGGTGGTCCCGGCGGCGAGCGCCCGCACCTGAGCGGTGAGGTCGGTGCTGCTCGTGATCGGGTTTCCGTTGAACGCGGTGACGACGTCGCCGGGCTTCAGTCCGGCTGTCTCGGCGGCCCCACCGCCGGTGACTTCGTTGATCTCGGCGCCCACCGTGTCGCTGGTGTCGCTGGAGGCGTCTTTGACGGTGGCTCCGAGGAGTCCGTGCGATGCGGACCCGTCGGCGATGATCTCGTCGGCGACCCGCTTGGCGAGGTTCGACGGGATCGCGAAACCGACGCCGATCGAGCCGGACTGGGTTCCCGTGCTGTTGCCGCCGGCGCTGGCGATGGCGACGTTCACGCCGATCAGCTCGCCGGCCGAGTTCACGAGGGCGCCACCCGAGTTGCCGGGGTTGATGGCCGCGTCGGTCTGCACCACGGGTAGCGAGATCGATGCGGACTGCGTCGTGGTGCTGGCGCCGGGGTCTTGCCCGAAGTTCCAGAAGTCGAACGGGCCGCTGTCGCCGTTGCCGTTGTCGCCATTGCCGGTGTCGCCGCCGTTGCTGTCTTGCCCGGAGGTGTCTTCGGGAACGGCGGACGAGGCAATCTGGATGCTTCGGTTGAGCGCGCTGACGATTCCGTCGGTGACGGTATTCGAGAGTCCGAGGGGGGCGCCGATGGCGACGGCTTGGTCGCCGACGTTGAGGTTGCTGGAGTCGGCGAACTCGATGGGCTGCATTCCGCTGGCGCCTTCGAGCTTGATGACGGCCAGGTCGACGATCGGGTCGATGCCGACAACGGTGGCCTTGTAGAGCTTGCCGTCGTAGGTGGTGACCTCGATGGTGCCATCAGAACTGGCCCCGTCGAGCGTGACGACGTGGGTGTTGGTGAGCACGTAACCGTCTGAGCTGAGGACGATGCCGGATCCGGTTCCGCCTGCGCTGCTGGAGGTGACGGAGATGGTCACGACCGAGGGCGACGCCTTGGCGGCGACGGCGGTCACGGCGGTCACCTGGTCGGTGTCGTTGACGGTGATGGTCTGGGGCGACGTCGTTTGCGTCTGCGCGGAGTCCTGGTTGGCGCTGACCGTCCAGGCGGCGACTCCTGCTCCAGAGGCTCCACCGAGGATGGCACCGACGGCGAGCGCGGCGACGAGCGGTCCGGCATTGGACTTCTTCGTGGGCTCGGCGTCGACCGCTCCGGGCGTGCTCGCAGCGGCGGGCGTCGCGGGCGCGGGGAGATCGTTCGCGGGGAGTTCGGTCGCGCTGGGCCCGGTGGTGGCTGGCTCTGCAGCGTTGGGCGATGACTCGGTCATGTTCGGGTGGTGCTCCTCTCAAGCCGTGTCAGCATCCCGCTCGAACCTGGATGTTCACTATGGCGCAACTGCGAACGTACTTCGCTTGTTCCGTATTCGTAGCTAACAGCCCGGACCGGTGGGGTTGACCGCGCAATCGTGTTCGACAAGAACGGTCTTCGCGCCGTCGACGGTGATGTGCAGATCGTTCGCAGGGAGGGGGATGACACCGGCGATCGGATAGAACGGGCTGCCGGCGAATCGGTACGCAGGGGCGAAGTCGATGACGAGCCGGATCGTGTATTCGCCCTCGTTCGCGTAGATGTGGCTCGTCGGTGTCGAGTCGAACTCGCCGACCCCGAGCGTCTGCCACGTCGCGCCCTTCGTCGGAAGGTTCGCCGCTTTGCCGTCGCCATAGGTCCAGTGGAACCCGACCGGGGTGAAGCGCACCGACGCCGGCTGACCGAGCAGAGTGCCGTCGACGACGTGGACGTCGGTGACGGCGTAGAAGTTGGTGTCGAGGCCCGGCACCGTCCACCCGTCGGGCTGCATGTACTGCACTCCCGGATTGGGCCGGAACGACGCGATGTCGCTGAGCGTGATCGGCGCGGCGCCCGGCGACTCGGATCCGCACGTGACCTGGAGGCACTTCCAGATGACGGGTGGCCCGGAAGCGGCGCTGCCGCCAGAGGCTCCGGAGCCGGAACCTCCGGGCGAGCCTGGGCCGCCGGATGTGGCGATGACGTCGACCCCGCCACCGTTGATGCACCCGGTAGTGAGCTCGCTGGCCGATGCGCACCCGCCGCCCAGGCCGGCACCGAGGAGTGTCGGCACGGCTAGCGCAAGAATCAGCAGAAGCTTGTGCCAGACCATGCATCCCTCCGATTGATCTTCAGTGAGCCCTCGGAGTCATTCATCGTCACTTCGAGGGACTGACGGGCCGGCCTTGCGGCGGAGACGATCGAGATCCCGTCTCGATCAACGACGTCAACAGCGGTCACGTCGCTGCAGAGGTAGATGGTGATTTCCACGGTGCCAGAGCCGAAGTCAGCAAGTTGCTGTACCGAAGTCGTGTCGAAGGTTGTGTCGCCGACTTGGCGGTATCCCTTCGAATTCAAGGCTTCCGCGCCGTCCAACTCGTCTTCAAGCGCGTCCCCGGAAAGATATTCCTGAAATCCGGTGGGATCGGCCCAACCCGATTGCCCGAGCGCATTGCTGAACACCTGGTACTCCCCGTACAGCTCCTCCGCCGCCGCGAGCGCATCCTCCTCCGACGCGAACACGGGCGTCCCGCTGGGTTCTGGCGCTGGCGTGAAGCCCGGTGGCTGGGGTCCGGCGCACGACGAGAGCCCCGCGATTGTGAGAGTGATTCCGAGTGCCGTGGCTGCTGCCGCTGATCGCATGCGCTCGACCGTAGGCAAACCCGTCGGCCGACGTCGCAAACTGTCCACAGCATCCGTGAGGGGGCAGTTCGTGCCGCAAAACCGCACCCTTAGCGGTCCGAACTGGCCCCTCGCACCGGCGCCAGCCGCTACCGTGACGAGGTGAGCCCCGAACCCGTCCCCGGCGCCTGGACCCGCGCCGCCCGCGGGGCGATGCTGCTCGATGACGACGGTGGCCTGCGCCCGACGATCTTCGCCGAGATGTCGGCCCTCGCCACCGCGACCGGCGCCGTCAATCTGGGCCAGGGCTTTCCCGATTACGACGGTCCGCCCGAGGTGCTCGAGGCCGCGCGCCAGGCCATCTCCGACGGCATCAACCAGTACCCGCCGGGCCTCGGCATGCCAGTGCTCCGCGAGGCGATCGCCCGCCACCAGCAACGTTTCTACGGCCAGAAGGTCGACCCGGCGACCGAAGTCCTCGTGACCGCCGGCGCCACCGAGGCGATCGCCGCGACCCTGCTCGCCCTGCTCGAACCGGGCGACGAGGTCGTCACGCTCGAGCCGTTCTACGACTCCTACGCCGCCATGATCGCGCTGGCCGGTGCACGACACGTGACGGTCGCGCTGCGCACGCCCGACTTCCGGCCCGACCTCAACGAGTTGCGTGACGCGATCACCGACCGCACCCGCATCATCCTGCTCAATTCGCCCCACAATCCAACCGGCATCGCGCTCGACCACGAGACGCTCACCCTGGTCGTCGAGCTCGCGAATCGGCACGACGCGTACATCGTCACCGACGAGGTGTACGAGCACCTTCTCTTCGATCGCGCGCACGTGCCGATCGCGACCTTGCCGGGCGCGGCCGAGCGCACGGTGACGATCTCGAGCGGCGGCAAGACGTTCAGCGCCACCGGCTGGAAGATCGGCTGGATCATCGCCCCCACCGCGATCCGCGACGCGATCGGCGCGGTGAAGCAGTTCCTCACGTTCGTGAACGGCGCGCCATTTCAGCCGGCGATCGCCGTCGGTCTCGACCTTTCCGACGCGTATTTTCAGGATGTCGCCCAGACTCTGGCGCGCCGGTGCGGTCTGCTGTCGGCCGGCCTCCGATCCGCCGGGTTCGAGGTTTCGCACCCCGACGGCGGATACTTCGTGGTCGCCGACGCGGCTCCCCTCGGCTACCCGGACGCCGTTGCTCTGTGCCGAGACCTCCCCCGGCTCGCCGGCATCGTCGCGATCCCGCTCACCGCTTTCGTCCGTCCCGAGAGCCGCGACCCCTATCGTTCCCTGGTCCGGTTCGCCTTCTGCAAGCGCGACGAGGTGCTCGAGGCGGCCGTCAGTGGGTTGCAGAAACTGACAGACCGTTCTGCCCAGTAGGGTTCCGTGGTGACGTCTTCTCAGTCCGCCCCGGACTCCGGCCCGCTCGACATCGACGAGGTGCTGGATGCCGCATCCGACATGTTCGTCAACGACGGGTTCGATGCGATGTCTCTGCGCAGCATCGCCGGGCATCTCGACATCGACGAATCCGAACTGACCAACCTGTTCGAGTCGATGGAGTCGTTGCTCGTCGGCATGCTCAATCGTGAATACACGGGGATGTTCCACGCGATCGTCGACGACATCGAACGCGATCCGCTCGGCGGCCGGATGTCGCGCATCTACCGCTACGTGCTCTCAGCCGTCTACGAGCGCCCGCTCGCCCGGTCGCTGTACCTGATGGACCGCGACGGCCTGCACCGCATCATGCGCGCCACCCACGGTTTCGCTTACATCCCACAGTTGAGCGTGAGGTCGGACTTCATCGACCGCATGAAAGTTGCCGGGGCCGTGCGCAACGACATCGACTCGGCCGCGGTGTCGGCCGTCATCGCCGCCGTCTCGGCGGGTACGGCTTTGCTGGCGCCCGATCAGCCCCTCAGCGACGTCGTCGACGGTCTCGCCGTGCTGCTCGAGCGTGGCGTCGATACCGACACGACCGACACCAGCCGGGGCAAGGCGGAGTTCTTCGCCTACGCGAGCAGCCTCACCGGCGACGGCGACGGCACCCAGAACGCCACCGACTAGCGCTCGACGACTCCGAACCGTCGCAGCTGCAGCGCCGGGTTGATGCGCCGCACCTCGGCGACGCGTTCTGGCGAGACCCAGGCGACCGCGACATCCGTCGACTCGCCGATCGTGACCAGTTCGACCCCCATC
>JBDTQN010000086.1:0-8766 GCA_039932215.1 Pseudolysinimonas sp.
CCTGCCCGAGCACGGGCGGCCACAGGGCGATCTCGCCCTGCCGCTGCAAGGCGGTGGCCTCGGCATCGATCCGACGCAGCACCACCATGTCTTCGTAGAGGGAGGCGAGCGCCTCGGCGTCGAGGTCGTCGATCCAGGTGTCCCACTCGGCGGAGGGCGTGCGCACGCCGTCTTCGTCGAGAAGTCGCACGGTCTCGCGAGGTGATTCGGGCATCGTCGCCTCCGTCAGGGTTTGGAGAAACGGTACGGGGGAGTCGCAGATAGCTCAATCACTCTCGGGCTGGCTATGCAACATGCACGCCTCAGCCCGGCAGCATCCTGTTACTCTGCACAATGTGCCTGCCTACGATGCGATCGACCTCGCCCTGCTCGCCGCCCTGACCGACGACCCGCGCGGCTCGTATGTCGCGCTCGCCGACCGGCTCGGCCTGTCGCGCAACACCGTGCAGGCGCACATGACGCAGCTCGAGGCCTCGGGCGCCTTCTTGCCCTTCGACCGGCGCATCAATCCCGAGCCTCTCGGGTATCCGCTGTCGGCGTTCATCACCGTCACCGTGCGGCAGAAAGAGTTGGCGCCGATCGTCAAGCGCATCGCCGAGATCCCCGAGGTGCTGCAGGCGCTGGGGATGAGCGGGGCATCCGACCTGATGGTGCAGGTGGTCTGCACCGACGCGCACGACCTGTTCCGCATCGACGGCGAGATCCTCGCGATCGACGGGGTGGAGCGCACCGAGACGTCGCTCTCGATGGGCGATCTGATCCCGTTCCGCATGGGACCGCTTCTCGCGAAGGGCCGCTAGCCGAACGAGCGGTAACATGGCGGGGTCGGGCGCCCCAACGGTGCCCTCACCCGGAAAAGGGGCGATAGACCTCGCGGTCGAGACACATACCCCAACGTATGTCGCTCTCGTGTGAAGGATTCCCCTCATGTCTGCTGCCTCCGCTGACACTCTCAGCGCCCACGTCGCCACTCACCTGGCCGAGCACGCCACCGACGTGTTCGGCGTGATGGGAAACGGCAACGCGTGGTTCCTCGACGCGGTCGTCACCTCCACGTCGATGACCTACACCGCCGTTCGTCACGAGGCTGCGGCGGTGGCCGCGGCCGACGCCTACTACCGCGCGTCAGGACGGATCGCGATCGCGACGACGACCTACGGCCCCGGTTTCACGAACGCGATGACTCCGCTGGCCGAGGCGGTGCAGGCGCGCACCCCGCTCGTGTTCGTCACGGGCGCTCCCCCCGCGATGCCCCGGGCTTGGGACGTTGACCAGCGCGCTCTGACCGAGACGGTCGGGGCCACCTACGTCGTGCTGGACCACGACGACTGGGCGAGCGAGATCCGGGATGCGCTGCACCACGCCCATGACGAACGCACCCCAGTGGTCCTGGCGATTCCGTACGACCGCGCGCACGACATCACCCCAGACGTGATCGTCTCGGGACTCCGGATTGCCCCGTTCGTCCCGGTTCCCGCACCGGAGGCGATCGCCGACGCCGCCGCGCGACTCGCCGCTTCCGAGCGCCCGCTGCTGCTCGCGGGCCGCGGTGCGTGGCTGTCGGGGGCTCAGGATGCCGCGGCCGGCCTCGCCGACCGGCTCGGTGCGCTGACCACCAATAGCGCCCTCGCCATGGGCTTCTTCTCGGGCGACACCGCGCTGGGCATCAGCGGCGGTTTCGCCACCGAGGTCACCGCTGACCTGGTCGCCCAGGCCGGCGGCGTGCTGGTGCTCGGGGCCGGGCTCAACCAGTTCACCACCCGCTTCGGTGACGCGTTCGCGCCCGGCGCCCATGTCATCCAGATCGATCTCGCCGAGCAGGCGACCAACCCGCGGGTGGACGCGTTGCTGCGCGGTGACGTCACCGCGGTCATCGAGCTGCTGAGTGCTGCGCTGGCCAAGGGTGCGGGCGCCCGGTGGGAGACACCGTCGCCGGCCGACATCGCGCGCCGCGATCCCGGCGACACCCTCGCCCCGGACGGTCGCCTCGACCCCCGCAGCGCCATCCGTCGCATCGACGAGTTGCTGCCGGCCGACCGGGTCGTGGTGCAGGACGGCGGCCACTTCATCGGGTGGGGTCCGACGTATCTGACGATTCCGGCGCCGGACCGGCTGATCATGGTGGGCACCGCGTTCCAGACGATCGGGCTCGGGCTGCCCAGTGCGGTGGGTGCGGGCCGCGCACGCCCGGATTCGACGATCGTGCTGTGCTCGGGAGACGGCGGCGCACTCATGGGTCTCGCCGACCTCGAGACGGTGGCGCGCTCGGTCCGGCACGGCGTCGTGCTGATCTTCAATGACGCGGCCTACGGCGCCGAGGTGCACCAGTACGGAGTGCGCGGCATCGACGAGGGGCCGATGCTGATCCCGGAGGTGGACTTCGCCGGGCTCGCGTCTGCGCTCGGAGCGGCCTCGGCAGTCATCCGCACGCTCGACGACCTCGCGGCGCTGCAGACCTGGCTCGCGTCAGGCGCCGAGGGAGTGTTCCTCGCCGACCTGCGCGTCTCGCGCGACGTCGTCGCCCCGTACATGCACGAGGTAGTGGCGGCGGCTACTCGGACTTCTCAGCCACCAGCAGATTCGTGATTCGAGCCGTGCAGAGGCGTCGCCCCTGATCGTCGGTCACCACGATCTCGTGGCTGGTGACCGTCTTGCCAAGTCGCACAGCGGTCGCGACCCCGGTCACGATCCCCGACGTCGCGGCGGCGTGGTGCGTCGCGTTGATGTCGAGTCCGACCGCGCTCTTGCCGATCGAGCGGGCGTGGATCACCGCCGCCCACGAGCCGAGCGCCTCGGCGAACGCGACGGAGGCTCCCCCGTGCAGCAGTCCGAACGACTGGCGATTCCCATCCACGGGCATGGTCGCGACGACCCGCTCGGCCGACTCCTCGACGATCGTGACACCCATCTTCTCGTCGAGCTCGCCTAGAACGATCTGCCACATATTGCTATGTTACTGAACGATCGGTCAGAAAATAGAAGCCGGCATTTCGAAGACGAAAGGGGAACGCGCGTGCACGTCGAACGCCTCCCCGACCGCCTCGTCGTCACCCTCGATCGGCCCGAGGCCCGCAACGCGATCGATCAGGCGACCGTCGACGAGTTGCACCTGGTCTGCGCCGAGCTCGAGGTCGAGCCACGCATCCTGATCATCACCGGCGCCGGCGGGGTGTTCGCTTCGGGTGCCGACATCGCGGAACTCCGCGAGCGCGGTGCGGACGAGGCACGGCAGGGCATCAACGCGCACTCCTTCATCCGCATCCACGAGCTGCCGATGCCGGTGATCGCCGCGATCGACGGATGGGCACTCGGCGGTGGCGCGGAACTCGCCTACGCGGCCGACATCCGCATCGCCACGCTGTCCGCGAAGTTCGGCAACCCCGAGACCGGGCTCGGCATCATCGCTGCCGCGGGCGCGAGCTGGCGACTGCCCGAGATCGTCGGAGGGGGCCGCGCCGCCGAGCTGCTGCTGACCGGACGCACTCTCGACGCCGCCGAAGCTCTCGCCATCGGGCTCGTGTCGGCGCTGCACCCGGCCGACGAACTCCTCGCCGCGGCACACGCGATCGCCGATCGCATCGCCGCCAACGACTCGCGCGCCACCCAGCTCACGAAACGCGTGCTCGCCACCCCGCGCGACCAGCACCCGGCGGTCGACCTCGAGGCGCAGGCCGAGCTGTTCGAGAGCCCCGAGAAGATGCGCCGCATGACTGAGTTCCTGGAAAAGAAGAAGAAATGAGCCTGCCGGATCGGGTCGGCGTGCTCGGCGGCGGCCGCATGGGTGCCGGAATCGGTCACGCGTTCCTGATGGCAGGCGCCGAGGTCGTGGTCATCGAGCGCGACGACACACTCGCCGACGCCGCCGCGGCGCGGGTGCGCGAGAGCCTCGCCGCCAGCGTCGAGCGGGGCATGCAGCCCGGCTCGACGGCGCTCACCGCCGGCACGGATGTCGCCGCGTTCGCGGACTGCGGACTCGTCGTCGAAGCCGTCCCCGAAGACCGGGAACTCAAGATCGACGCCCTCGCGCGCATCGAGGCGACGATCGCGCCCGACGCGGCCATCGCATCCAATACTTCTTCGATCTCGATCGACACGCTCGCGGCCGCGCTCGAGCGTCCGCAGCAGTTTCTGGGCCTGCATTTCTTCAACCCGGTGCCCGCGTCGCAACTCGTCGAGATCGTGCTGGGGTCGCAGACCAGCGCCGACCTCGCCGACCGCGCCCGGACCTGGGTCGAACAGCTCGGCAAAACACCGGTGACCGTGCACGATGCGCCCGGTTTCGCCTCATCACGGCTCGGGGTCGCGATCGGGCTCGAGGCGATCCGCATGCTCGAGCAGGGCGTCGCGAGTGCAGAAGGCATCGACCTGGCGATGACGCTGGGCTACAAGCATCCGGTCGGGCCGTTGCGGCTCACCGACCTGGTCGGCCTCGACGTGCGCCTCGGCATCGCCGAGTACCTGCATGCCGAACTCGGCGACCGCTTCGAACCACCCGCCCTGCTGCGACGCCTGGTCGCCGAGGGCAAGCTCGGCCGCAAGACCGGGCAGGGCTTCTTCACCTGGGAGACATGACATGTTGCAGAGCTACGTCAACGGCGACTGGTTCACCCCGAGCGGCGGCGGCACCCCGGTGCGCGACGCGAGTACCGGCGAGGTGGTAGCCACCGTTAGCACCGACGGACTCGACCTCGGGGCCGCCCTTGAGTACGCGCGCACGATCGGGCAGGCGTCGCTGGGCGCCCTCACCTTCCACCAGCGCGCCGTCATCCTGAAGCAGCTCGCGACTGTTCTAACTGAAAAGAAGGCGACGCTGTACTCCCTGTCGTCGCGCACAGGCGCGACGACCACAGACTCGTGGGTCGACATCGACGGCGGCATCGGCGTGCTGTTCACCTACTCGTCGAAGGGGCGCCGTGAGCTGCCCAACGCGAAGGTCTACGTCGACGGCGCGGCCGAGTCGCTGTCGAAAGACGGCAGCTTTCTGGGCCAGCACATCTACACGCGCCTGCCGGGGGTCGCGGTGCAGATCAATGCGTTCAACTTCCCGGTGTGGGGTGCGCTCGAGAAGTTCGCGCCCGCGTTCCTCGCGGGCATGCCGACGCTGGTGAAGCCGGCCACGCCATCCGGCTACCTGGCCGAGGCGATGGTGCGCGTCATGGTCGAATCGGGCCTGCTGCCCGACGGTTCGCTGCAGCTGGTGTCGGGCAGCATCCCGACCCTGTTCGATCACCTGCGCCTCGGCGATCTGGTCGCGTTCACCGGCTCGGCATCGACCGCCGAGCGACTGCGCTCGCATGACTCGGTGCAGACCGGCGGCGTGCTGTTCTCGAGCGAGACCGACTCGATCAACGCGTCGGTGCTCGGACCCGACGCCGTCGAGGGCACGCCCGAGTTCGACGCGTACATCCGGCAGCTGATGGCCGAGGTCACCGTCAAGGCCGGGCAGAAATGCACGGCGATCCGGCGCGCGATCGTGCCGACGCCGGTCATGGATGCCGTGGTCGAGGCCCTGCGCACCCGACTGGCCGAGAAGGTGGTCGTCGGCGACCCGCGCACCGAGGGCGTCACGATGGGGCCGCTCGCGTCGCTCGAGCAGCGCGACGAGGTCTATCGTCAGGTCGGCAAGCTGATCGCTGCGGGCGGTGAGCTCGTGATCGGGTCGGCGGAACCCCCGGCAGATCTGCCCGCTGCGGGCGCATTCGTGCAGCCGATGATCATGCAATTCTCCAACTCAGACACAGCCGCGGTGCACGAGATCG
This sequence comes from Pseudolysinimonas sp., assembly GCA_039932215.1. Classification (GTDB taxonomy): domain Bacteria; phylum Actinomycetota; class Actinomycetes; order Actinomycetales; family Microbacteriaceae; genus JBDSKH01. The sequence goes on from JBDTQN010000086.1 coordinate 5,760, forward strand.
AGGCGTTCGGCCCGGTCTCGAGCATCCTCGGCTACGACACGGTGGATGAGGCGGTCGCCCTGGTCGCGCGCGGCGGCGGATCGCTGGTCACCTCGGTGGCCACGCACGATCCGGTCTTCGCGGTCGAACTCACCTCGCGCATCTCGGCCTACAACGGCCGCGTCCTGCTGCTGGATCGCGACGACGCCCGCTCGTCGACGGGCCACGGCTCCCCCATGCCGCACCTGGTGCACGGCGGTCCCGGTCGCGCCGGTGGCGGCGAAGAGCTCGGCGGCATCCGGGCTGTACTGCACCACATGCGCCGCACCGCGATCCAGGGTTCGCCCGACATGCTGACCGCGCTCACCGGGGTCTGGCACGCCGGCGCGAAGTCGGTCACGGGGGGCGAGCACCCGTTCCGCAAGAGCCTGGCTGAACTGCACGTCGGAGACCAGCTGGTGTCGGGTTCGCGCACCGTGACGATGGACGACATCGAGACCTTCGCCGCGTTCACCGGCGACGACTTCTACGCCCACATGGACGAGGAGGCCGCGGCCGCGAACCCGTTCTTCCCCGGACGGGTGGCGCACGGCTACCTGCTGGTCTCGTGGGCCGCGGGCCTGTTCGTGGATGCCGCGCCCGGCCCGGTGCTGGCGAACTCGGGACTGGAGAACCTCAAGTTCGTGACGCCGGTGTCGCCGGGCGACTCGATCCGAGTCGAACTGACCGCGAAGCAGATCACCCCGCGCGAGACCGACGACTACGGCGAGGTGCGCTGGGACGCGGTGCTGCGCAACCAGAACGACGAGCTCGTTGCCCAGTACGACGTGCTGACGCTGGTCGCGAAGACCCGGGCCGCCGCCTGAGTTCAGGGGACCCGCTCGAACTCGATCCGCACCTCTGTGCTATCCGTCGGGATCGCAGCCAAACTTTGGTTCAGGCCGCACGCGACCGCGACGGCCGTCCCATATTTGGCCTCATACGGAGGACCGGTGAGGGTATATCCGGGCGGAACGACCTTCCGCGTCTCTGCCCACCCACGGAAGGTACCGGGACCGCTCGAGCACGACGTTGCTTGCGTATCGCTCGCCGTTGTCGATGCGTACTTCGTCACGCCGAACCCGTTCCACCATGAACCGGTGGTCGGCGCGGTTCGCCGAAGCTCGGTGTCGATGTAGATCGACGTCATCGGGATCGGGCACGTGGTCGTTGCCACCACATTGATGGTGCCCGAGACGTGGGTCGACGCGTGTGGGTGTTGAACCGTCAACACACAATATTCGCCAACTCGAGAGGGCGATTGTTCCGCAGCAAGGGCGGAGTTGGCGCCTACCGCGGTGAGTGACAGCGACGCCGCCACGGCAGCGATGACTAAACCTCGATTTCCCATGCTCAAACTTTGGACCATCGCTCACTTTTGGTCAAGTGTTGAGGCAGAATATCTGAATGGACGTTCGCGCCGGCAGGCACATCGAGTACTACGAGCTCGTGGAGAAACCCGCCTATCGCGTCCATTTTTGGCATGTGGCGACCGGACTCGCAGCGAACCTTGATGCGCACATCTTGACGGACGCCGCGGACGTGCAAGAGGCCCTCGATTGGGCCGGAGCAAACAGCGAGGGTCGGCCGTGGGAGATGTTCGCCCTGTTCGAGAGACTGCCATCGCTCGCGTCGAATCCCGAGAGCTGGTGGGTACGTCTCCACGGCACGTCTCCGCTCGTACCCGACTCGCCCAGCAAACCGCAGACCAACGCGCTGAGTTTCGAACACACCCCGCCGTCAGACTCGCCCCAGCAGGCGATTTAGCGCGGCATGCGTAGGCCGTCGACGGCGACGGCGAGCACGTCGGCCGCGAGGCGCGCCGCGGTTTCGGGTCCTTCGGGGCGGTACCACTCCACGAGGGAGTTGATCATGCCGAACAGCAGCCGCTCCGCGATGCGCGGGTCGATGTCGTCACGCAGCTCGCCGGCATCCCGAGCCTCGACCACGAGGGCGGTCACGGCGCGGTCGAACTCGCGCCGCCGGTCGAGTGCCGCGCGCTCGATCGGGGTGTTGCCGCGCAGTCGCAGCAGCAGGGTCACATACGGCAGGCGTTCCACGAGCACGTGCACCGCACGCTCGAGCACGTGCTGCAGGCGCACCGCGGGAGTGCCGTCGACGGGTTCGAGCAACACGGCTTCGAGGCCGCTGAGCGCCTCGTCGAGAGCCGCTTCGAGCAGCTGTTCCTTCGACTCGAAGTGGTGGTAGATCGCCGACTTCGACAGGCCGAGGCGCGTCGCCAGCGTGCCCATCGACGTCGCGTCGTAGCCGTGCTCGTTGAACGCGCGCACGGCGATCTCGAGCACGCCCTGGCGGTCGTACCCCGGCCGCCCACGACGGGTGTCGGTCATCGCAGGGTCCGCGAGCGTCCGCGGAACTCGGCCACGACATCCCCGGTCTCATCGACCACGGTCACGTCGTAGATTCCGGACCGTCCCGAGAGCGACCGCACGACGGCCGTCGCGCGCAGCGTCTGCCCCGCATGCGTCGCCTTAAGGAATGTGATGTCGGCACCGGCGGCGAGGGTTACCGCGACATCGTCGTTGCAGGCGATCGCGAACGCGGTGTCGGCGAGCGCGAACACGAATCCGCCATGCGTGACGTCGTGGCCGTTCATCATGTCGTCGCGCAGCACCATCGAGACGACCGCGTGGCCGAAGTCGCTGCGTTCGACGACCATGCCCAGCGAAGATGACGCTCGGTCTCGCTTCATCATCTTCCGCTCGACCACGATCCGAGCATATACTTACTGAACGATCGGTAAGTAAAGGAGTCGACGATGACGGCCACTGCGACGGCAACACCCGAAGAGCAGCAGTTCGACGACCTCATCGCCGCCGACTCCCGCATCGAGCCGCGCGACTGGATGCCCGACGCGTACCGCAAGACTCTCGTGCGCCAGATCAGCCAGCATGCCCACTCCGAGATCATCGGCATGCAGCCCGAGGCCAACTGGATCAGCCGTGCGCCCAGCCTCAAGCGCAAGGCG
>JBDTQN010000087.1:0-8630 GCA_039932215.1 Pseudolysinimonas sp.
TCGGTCAGGTCGCGCTCGAAGTTGTCGTAGCCCTGCTGCTTGTCGCGGCCGTTCGCGGCGTTGCGGGCATCCATCTCTTCGGGGGTGACGAAACTCTCGTAGAGGTAGCCGGCATCTTTCAGCTTCTGCACCAGGTCGAGATAGATGTCGGTGCGCTGTGACTGCCGGTATGGCTCATCCGGACCTCCGGTCTCGACACCCTCGTCCCAGTCCAGGTGCAACCAGCGCAGCGCGTCGACGAGCTGCAGGTAGCTCTCTTCGCTGTCGCGCGCGGCGTCGGTGTCTTCGATGCGGAAGATCAGCTTGCCCCCGGAGTGACGCGCGTACGCCCAGTTGAACAGGGCCGTGCGGATCATCCCGACGTGCGGGGTGCCGGTCGGGCTCGGGCAGAATCTGACGCGCACGTCGGCGCCGGTGGCGGTCGAGAAGGGGAGGCTCATGTCGCCTCCCAGCCTAGTGACGGCGCAGCGCGACCAGCCCCCCGGCGACGGCGCCGACGGCGACCACAGCGCCCGCCACCACGAATGGCGCGCTGGGATGCACGATCGACTCGCCCGCCAGAGCCTGTACGGTCACGATGCCGATCACCGCGAGGTAGGTGACCGCGGCGACCGCGATGAGCCGACTGCGCACGACGACTCCGACGAGCGCGGGCACCCGTCGCGCCAGCAGCTCGAGCGCGATCGCGAACAGGGGCAGCACCTGCAGGCCGTGCATGCCGATGAAGTGCGGGATGCGGAGGTCGCCGGCCACGGTGCTCCAACCGAGCAGGGGCAGGCCGGGTCCGCCGTCGGCCACACCCACCGTGTGGGCTCCGATGACACCCTGGTAGTTCGAGATCTGGTCGCCCTGTGGCCCGGTCATGAGGAACGCGAGGCCCATCCCGAGAATCGCGATCAGGGCACCCGCGCGGATCGCCAGCGTGCGTGCACGGTCGCCGAGCCGGTTGCGGAACAGCGCGATCGCGACGAGCAGGGTCATCCCCCACACCACCGAGATCGACACGGCCATGATCGACCATGCGGCCGTGTGCAGTGGCGTCGTGATGTTGAAGTGGCTGGTGTCACCGAGCGCGGCGAAGCCGGTGATGATGACGAGTTCGATGGCGAGGCCGATCGTCGCGACGGTGCCGGCGATCCAGGCGACCCGTCGCATCCGGCGCAGTTGTCCGAGCAGCCACGAGAGGGTGACCGAGTACACGGCGGTCGAGATGGCGAACTTGAGCGGCTTGAGCCAGACGTTCACGCCGGTGACCTCACGCGGGTCGACGAACGAGGCGACGGTGGCGACGACAGCGAGCAGCACCATGGCCGCGGCCAGCACGAGCAGCGGACGGTGCCAGCTGATCGGGCGCAACCCGAGGGGTCCGGATGCCGTGGGGCCGTCGTCGACGACGGTGCGGGATGCGGTGGTGGTCATGAGCGGTCCTCCTGGGGTGGGTGGTCGTAGTGCTGGGCGATCTCCGGCGGCACGGGAAAGTGCGCGCGCGAGAAGTTTTCGTGGGCCATCCGGCGCAGCCCCGCGAGCAGCGAGTCGCCGAGGACCGTACCGATGACCACGGTCTCGGTCTTGGCCGCGCGGCCGTCGGCGTCGACCACGGTCTGTAGGTCGGCGTCGGCGACGCGCTCCGCGGCGTCGGCGTAGACGTCGAGGGTGGTGATCAGATCGCCGCGGCCGAGCGCTTCGTAGTCGTCGATGACGCGCGCGGCGAGACCCCAGCCGGGGTTCTGCGGGTCGACGGTCCAGCCGCGCCGGGCGATCAGGTCAGCGAGGTCGCGGTCGCCGCGGCCCCCGGTCGTGTCGTGCGTGCCGGCCGCGGGCAGCGCGGTCGAGGCCACTCCGGCTGCGACGCCGAAGGGCAGGCTCTCGTCGTCCATGACTGCCAGCACCTGCCGGGCCGCCGCTACCGACAACCCGCCGACCTCGATGAACGCCCGGATGAGCCGCAGCCGCGCCACGTGTGTCTCGTCGTAGCTCGCCTGGGTCTGGCTCGACTTCTCACCGGCGGCGAGCAGGCCCTCACGCAGATAGAACTTGACCGACGCGACGGGGACGCCCGACCGCGTGCTCAGCTCGGAGATCTTCACAAACAGATAGTACCACTATCGATAGTGCTGCTGTCTAGTCGTGTCGCTCTAGTGCGTGACCACCGTCAATGTCACGGCTCCGGCGATCGCCAGCGCGATGCCGACCCCCTGCAGCGCGGTCAGCCGCTCGCGCAGCACGGCGATCGCCAGCAGGACGGTGCCGAGCGGGTAGAGCGAGTTCAGCACGCCCATGACGGCGAGGTCGCCCAGATGCAGCCCGATCACCAGCAGGATGTTGCCGGTCACCAGCAGCAGCCCGGCTGCGAGCGCTTGCAGCATCGCGGTGCGATCGCGCAGCGCCGCCAGCTCGGCAGGTCCGTTGCGCACCCGGCGTACAGCGAGCGCGATCGCGAACAGCCCGCCTCCCGAGATCAGGTCGACGAAGAGCGGCACCAGACCCGACTCCGGCGGTGTCGCGTCGATGGCGATGATGTAGGCGGCGAACCCGACTCCGGCCGTGGCCGCGTAGAAGAGGGCGCGCCCGCTCGGGCGGCGCGCGCCTCCGGATTCGGGTGTCGCGGCCAGCAGGATGCCCGCGATCACGACGACCACGAGCGCCGCGTATCCGAGCACCGGGTACCGCTCGCCCAGCACGATGCCGACGACCGCCGGCAGCACCGCATAGATCGCCGCGACGCCCGGAGACAGCACGCTCATCGGTCCGACGGCGAGGCAGGCATAGAGCGCGGCGGTGCCGATCGACCCGGCGATGCCGGCGACCGCGCCGAGCGCCACGGCATCCATCGACCACACGGGACGCTCGATCAAGATGGCCACGGTTGTCACGATGAGCGCCACACTGAAGCCGATGAAACTCGCGAGCAGCGCCGACATGCGCCGCGAGGCGAGCCCACCGAGGAAGTCGGAGGCGCCGTAGACAACGGCGCTCACGAATCCCAGGATCGCGACCATGCCGCCAGTCTGTCGGACACCTGTGACCCGCTACGTCGGCCGAATGACCGATCTACACCTCGCGCGTGCGCCGCGCCGAACGCAGCCCGACCGCGGCGAGCACCACCACCACCAGCGTGATCGCGACCGCACCCAGTCCCTCGTAGGTCAGCGCCGCGAGCGCCGGCCCGGCCAGTGCACCACCGAGAGCGCCCGACGCGCTCATCAACAGGTCGGCGCGGCCCTGAATCACCGTTCGCCGCAGCGGGTCGGCCGACTCGGCGATGAGCGCCGACCCGGCCACGGTCGACGCGCTCCACCCGAGCCCGAGCAGGATCAGCCCGGCGATCACCGCCCCCTGGTCCTCACCGCCGATCGAGACGAACAACAGCGCGGCCAGCAGCATCGCCTGCCCGAGCGCGATCACCGGCTTGCGCCCGAGGCGATCCGACAGCCAGCCGAACACGGGCGACAGCGCGAACATCCCGGCGACGTGGAGGCTGATCGTCAGCCCGACGATCTGCAGCGTGGCACCGTGGTCCACCAGGTGAACGGGCGTCATCGACATGATCCCGACCATCGTGGCGTGGCTGAGCGCGAGTGCGATCAGGCCGGTGCGCACACCCGAGCGATCCCCCGTCGGGACGGCGACGACGGCCGCGCCGTCGAGGTCGCGCTCCCGGCCGATCCGCTCAGCGAGCTTGAGCGGGTCGGGTCGCAGCAGGAAGAAGTAGATGCCCGCGGCAACCACCTGCGCGGCGATCGTGAAGAGGAACGGTCCCGACAGCGCCGGCAGCCCGAGGCTGCGCCCGAACACGTCAGCCGGTCCGATCAGGTTGGGGCCGAGCACCGCGCCGACGGTCGTCGCCCAGACCACGAACGCGAGGTCGCGGCCGCGGCTGCCCGGCTCCGACAGGTCAGTGGCCGCGAACCGCGACTGCAGGTTGACGGCGGTGCCGAATCCGACAAGCACGAGCCCGACGAGAAGCAGCGGGAGGTTGACGAGGACGGCGGCGAGCAGACCCACCCCCGCGCCCGCGGCAGCAACCAGCGCACCTGTCGCCAGCGACGGCGCACGGCCGGCCCGGCGCGCCAGTGCCGCGAGCGGGATCGAGGCGATGGCGGCACCGACGGTCGTCCCGGTGGCCGCCATGCCCGACAGGGCTTCCGAACCGGAGACCTGGGTCACCAGCAGCGCGCCCGACGAGAACATCGCCCCCATGCCCAGCCCCGCGAGAGCCTGCCCCGAGATCAGGACGGCGTGCCCGCGTCGGCGTGCAGACCGGATGTCTGCCGGACTGAGGGTCACTTCGTATCGCGGTTCCGTGCCGGGTTCGACAGGGTGCCGATCCCCTCGATGGTGATGTCGATGGTCTGGCCGTCGACGAAGCCGCCGAGACCCGACGGGGTGCCGGTCATGATGATGTCGCCGGGCAGCAGCGTCCACACGTCAGAGATGTAGGCGATCAGCTCGGGGATCTTGTGGATCAGGTCTTTGGAGTTGCCGTGCCGGCGGGCTTCCCCGTCGACGGTGCTCGAGATCTCGAGGTTCGAGGGGTCGAGCTCTGTCTCGATCCACGGCCCGATCGGGGCGAACGTGTCGTACCCCTTCGCGCGCGCCCACTGACCGTCGGCGAACATCTGGTCGCGCGCCGAGACGTCGTTGCCTATCGTGTACCCGAACACGTAGTCGGCCCATCGTGCCGCCGGCACCTGTTTCGCGATGCGGCCGATGACGACCACGAGCTCGCTCTCGTGCACGATGCGACCCTCGACGGGCGGGATCTGGATCGCGTCGCCCGGCCCGATCACGGCGGTGTTCGGCTTGAGAAAGATGAGCGGGTTCTCGGGCGCGTCGACGCTCGCCGCCATGTCGTTGCGGTGGTCGGCGTAGTTGAGGCCGACGCACACCACCTTCGACCGCGGGATGACCGGTGCGAGCAGCTTGACGTCGGCGAGCTTGACCCGCTCACCGGTCGTGTCGTACCCCTGGAACATCGGGTCGCCTACGAGCACGACCAGTTCGTCGTCGTCGACCACGCCGAACCGGGGGTCCGAGCCGTCGACACTGAACCGGGCGATCTTCACTGTGCCAGCCTATGGGTCATGGAGTTGCTCTGGTCGGGGCCCGACGATGCCACCACGCTGGTGCTGGCCCACAGCGCCGGGTCGCCGATGGACTCGCCCTGGATGACGGCGATGTGCGCGCTGCTGGCCGACCGCGGCATCCGGACCGCCCGTTTCGAGTTCGCCTACATGGCCGGCAGGCGCGACGGGGTGCGGCGCCCGCCGCCGAAGGCCGAGCTGTCGATGGGCGAGTATCGGGATGCCGTGGCGGCCGTGCGCGGGCAGGCCGTTGGGCAGGTTCTCATCGGCGGCAAATCGTACGGGGGCCGGGTGGCGAGCATGGTCGCCGACGAACTCGGTGTGGCGGGGCTGGTGTGTCTGGGCTACCCGTTCCACCCGCCCCAACGACCGGAACAGTTGCGCACCGCGCACCTGCTGACGCTCCGCACCCCCACTCTGATCTGTCAGGGCACGCGGGATCCGTTCGGCGGCGAGGATGAGATCCCCGCCCTGAACCTGCCTGCGGCGATTGAGGTGCGCTGGTTCCCCGGAGACCACGACGTGCAGCCCCGCGCCCGCTTGACCGCGGTGGCGGACGTCGTCGCGGACTGGGTGAAGCAGGTCTAGGCGGCCAGACGCCGGCGACGGTCGGCGCCGACCAGCGCGAGCCCGGCGAACAGCGCGAACAACCCGAGCAACAGCGTTGGCCACACCTGGTCACTTCCGCTGACGGCGAGCTGCGGGCCGGATCCCGTGACAGCGGTGGGGCCTTGCTCGAGAGCGCCGATATCGATCACGCCGAGCACCCGTGCGAAGCCTGCGCCGCGCTGGTCGAGTGCTGGCGGCGCGACGATCGCCGGGTCGCCGCCCTCGCGAGCCGGGCTGGCCGCACCGGGAAGCCGGCTGAACGCGCCGTTCCCGTTGTCGGCAAGGGGGGCGAGCAGGGCGGCGGTGCTGAACAGGTTGTTGCCGTCGTCGCTCACGTCGGCATCGAGTGCGCTCGAGACAATGCTCCAGTTGACGCCGATCGCGGCGCCCGCGTCGCTGTGCACGGCGGGGGCACCGAGGCCGTCGAGAATCGTGTGGGTGATGTCGACGTCACTCTGGTTAGTCTCGACGTACACCGCGCCGGGACCCACGATCGTGGAATGCTCGATGTCGATGTCGGGAGCGGGGCCCAGCGTGGCCAAGCCGCTCAAGTAGATGGCGTTGCCGCTCGCCCCCGCCTCGTCGAATGTCGAGTTCTCAATGAACCCGGTCACGTAGACCGATCCTCCGATGCTGAGGCCGATGCCTCCGCCACCGTTGAACGCGTGCTGGTCGAAGGTGGACGACCTCACCGTCAAAACAGGAACACCCTGCACGAAGATGCCCGCTCCGAAGCCGAGTGCCGCGTCGTTGGCCTCGTTCGCGGTGAACCGCGTGGTGCTGACCGAGAGCGAAGCGCCGACGTCTGTCGTGTTGGCGAGGTAGATTCCCCCGCCGGCGGCGACAGCGGCGGGGTTTGCTGCATCGCTGGCCGTGTTTTCAGAGAACGTGCTGCCGGTGATGGTCACCGCCGATCGCACACTGTTCAGATACAGCCCACCGCCCTGGAGTGCGTCATTGAGAAGGAAGCTGGTGTCGCTGATGGAGATGGCGCCGGGGACGTTGTCGAGATAGACGCCGCCGCCCCGTCCGGTCGCTGAGGTGGCGTCGTTGAGGCTGATCGTGTTGCGGCGGATGGTCACCGTGCCGCCTGGGGACTCGATGGAGACCGCACCACCGAGCGTCGTGTGATTATTCGACAGGGTCGAGTCCTCGATCACCACGGACCCTGTGGTCTGGAAGGTCGCGAGCGCACCGCCCAGGCCGGCGGTGAAGTTGGTTGCGGTGACGTCGGTGAGGGTGATGTCGCGCGCCGTGTTGTTGTTGCCGAGAATGCCGTTGAAGCTCGCGTACATCGCGCTACCCGTGCCGGTCGCGCCGTCGAAGGTCACGCCCTCGATGACATAGTCCTGGTCGGCGATGGTGGGTCGCAAGCCGAGAAGGAAGTAGTTGCCGGCCCCCCCTCTCACGATGTTCACCATGCCGCCGCCGGGCCCATCGATCGTCACACCGACCGGAATGTCGATCGAGGACCCGAGGCTGATGATGTCGGGGACAAGGTCGGTGAATGTGGCGCCGCCGAAGGTGATGGTGTCTCCGACTCCGGCATTCGTCAACTCGAACCGCAAGGTGCCTGCGACGTTGGCGTCGGATGTGGACGTCACAGTACGGGTCGCAGCGAATGCCGCGGTGGGCGTCGCGATAATGACGGCGGCGACCAGGAGCGTGGCTCCCGCGGTCGCGGCGGCGCGGACGATGCGTCGGGTCACAGCTGGCCAGCTCCTCGGTCCGGGCCCGAATTTTTCTCGGGCGGGGGCTGTGGGCAGATTACCAGGCTCAGCGCGTCGCGCGTCTACCCGTCGAGCCGCACCATCCAGCCGTGCTTGTCGGCGACTCGGCCGTACTGGATACCGGTGAGCTCTTCGCGCAGCGACAGGGCGACGCGGTCGGCGTCGGCCACCTCGGGCAGCCGGATCTCGACGTCGTTGTTGCGCAGCACGGCGATCGGGGTGATCACGGCGGCGGTTCCGCACGCGAACGCTTCGACGATGTCGCCCGATTCGACGCCCGACTTCCATTCCTCGAGTGACACGCGCCGCTGCTCGACCGTGTAGCCGCGGTCGGTTGCGAGCTGCATGATCGACGCGAGGGTGATGCCTTCGAGGATCGAGTCGCTGTCGGGGGTGATGAGCTTTTTGTCGCGGGTGAGCAGCACGACGTTCATGCCCCCGAGCTCTTCGAGATACTTGCCCTCTTCTGCGTCGAGGAACAGCACCTGCTGGCAGCCATTCTCGTACGCCTCGGCCTGGGCGACGAGCGATGACGCGTAGTTGCCGCCCGTCTTCGCCTGGCCCATGCCGCCGTGGCCGGCGCGGGTGTATTTGGTCGACAGCCAGATCTCGAGCGGGGTGATGCCGCCCGAGAAGTACGCGCCGGCGGGCGATGCGATCAGGTAGAAGTTGACCTTCGCCGCGGGACGCACGCCGAGGAATGCCTCCTTGGCGAACATGAACGGCCGCAGGTACAGCGACGCCTCATCCTGCGAGGGCACCCACGCGGCGTCGACGGCGATCAACTGCTTCAGCGACTCGAGGAAGTATTCGGCGGGGAGTTCGGGAAGCGCGAGCCGACGCGCGGAGCGCTGCATCCGGGCGGCGTTCTGGTCGGGACGGAAGCTCCACACCGACCCGTCGGCGTGACGGTACGCCTTCAGGCCCTCGAACACCTCTTGCGCGTAGTGCAGGACGGCGGCGGCGGGGTCGAGCGAGATCGGGCCGTACGCCTGCACGCGCGGCCGGTGCCATCCACCCTTTTCTGACCAGCAGATGTCGACCATGTGGTCGGTGAAGACTTTGCCGAAGCCGGGGTCTTTCAGCAGCTCGTCGCGCTCGGCGTCGCTCTTGGCTTCGGGGTTGCGGGTGACCTGCCAGAGCAGGTTCTGCGTTGCCATGGGAAGCAGGTTGATCGTCATGATGTCCTCTAGTCTGCGCTCAATCG
>JBDTQN010000088.1:0-8619 GCA_039932215.1 Pseudolysinimonas sp.
AACGCGTGCACCTGTGGACCTACGACTTCATCGCCGAGCGCGTCGGCTTCAAGCTTGGATTCGGGTGCCTGGCGTTCTACCCGTACTTCTACTCGGTCGCGCTCTGGTTCACCGCCGATCTGCCCAACCCCGGCATCCCGGCCTGGCTCACGGTCCTGTTCGGGGCAATCTTCCTCGGCGGCTGGGTACTCACCCGCGGCGCGAACATGCAGAAGTTCTTCTTCAAGACCCGGCCCGATCGCAAGTTCCTGTGGATCACACCCCAGGCCATCAGCGACGGCAACCACAGCCTGCTCGTCAACGGCTTCTGGGGTGCCAGCCGCCACATCAATTACCTCGGTGAGACGCTGCAGGCCGTCGCCATCGCCCTCGCCTCGGGCTACTTCGGTATCTGGATGGTGTGGCTGTATCCGCTGTATTACGTCGCCCTCTTCGTCAGCCGGCAGCTGGATGACGACAAGGTGTGCCGCGCGAAGTATGGAGCACTGTGGGATGAGTACACCACGAGGGTGAAGTACCGGATCGTTCCGCGCGTCTACTGAGGGTCAGAACATAACCCCAGACACCGCGAGCAGGATCGCCATCGAAAACGCGGCCAGCCCCGCCGCAGCCGCGACGATCATGAGCACCGGGGATTCGGACTCCCGTTTCCGTGGTCGGCGATCGTCAGGCAACAGAACGGATGGCAGCGCAGGCTTTGCAGCGGGAGGAACGATCACGAGTTGCCTCAATCTGGTCGGCGCGGACGAAACCGCTGCCAAGGACCAGAGCAACGCGCTCAACGTACACCCGGGCCGAGGGTTTGGGTAGCCGCGGGGACGCGGGGCGACATCGGGGCGTAGTCTTTCGCACACGCGCGGGATCAGCCCTCTCTGATTTCGCGCGCAGTCGCCGCCCGATATGGGTCTCGGCCACGACGGGCAGCACGATCACGGAAGCCTCCGATGAGCGATACGTCCACTGCTGCGGAACTCTGCGACCTGTATGTCGACAACGTTCCCGTCTCGGGGGCGTCGATCACGGTTTTCCGCAATCCCGGAACGCAGTCGACGATTTGCACGAGCAACGAAATCGCGGCTCAACTCGATGAACTTCAGTTCGACCTCGGCGAGGGGCCGCGGTGGGAAGCCGCCCGCAGTGGACGCCCCACCGGTAGCGACGACGTCTCGAGTGAAACGCATCCAGATTGGCCCGTATTCGGACGCGCTGCGGCCGAACTCGGAGTCGGCGCTCTGTTCTCGTTTCCGATTCGAATAGGCACCGTGCTGTTGGGGGTGGCCGACCTGTACCGTCTGACCCCCGGCGCGCTGGACGACGCCGCGACATCGAGGGCGCTGAGCATCTCGCACCGGGTCGCGGTGCCCGCCGCCGAGACCGCCCGCCGTTCCGCAGATTCTCCCCTGTCGGAGGAAGGTCGCACAGCCCCCGCCCTGCGCCGGGAAGTCCACCAGGCCACCGGGATGATCCTGGTCCAGCTGGATGTCGACGCCGACGTGGCGTTCGGGCTGCTGAAAGCGCACGCCTTTGCCCAGAGCCGCAGCGTCGAGGACGTGTCCCACGACGTGGTTGCCCGGCGAATCGACTTTCGGGAGCTCACCCGTGAACCCTGAACCGATGGAAAGGTGAGGTCACCCTGATGGACGGAACCTCCAGAGAAGCACGACTCAACGCGGCCTTCGTCGCGGTCGCCGACTCGCTGACCGAGCACTACGACGTGGTCGATCTTCTCCACACCCTAGTGAGCGAGTGCACCCAGATCGTGGGGGCGACCGCCGGCGGGCTAATGCTGGCCGACGCCCAGGGGCGCCTGCAATTGATCGCATCCACCGACGAGAGCGCCGAACTGGTCGAGGTGATGCAGCTGGCGGCGGGGGTCGGCCCGTGTGTTGATTGCTTCAACCGCGGTGCGGCGGTGTCGGTGCCCGACATCGCCGGGTCGGGCGGGCAATGGCCCGACTTCAGCGCCGCCGCGCTGGGGCAGGGCTTCCACTCGGTTCACGCCACCCCGATGAAGTTGCGCGGGGAGGTGATCGGCACGATGAACCTGTTCCTGGCGGCGACCGGCGCGCTCACCGACCGAGACGAGGCCGTCGTGCGAGCGCTGGCGGATGTGGCGACAATCGGGGTGCTCCAGCAGAGAATCGCGACCGAGTCCCACATCGTCGCCGACCAACTGCAGCGTGCCCTCGACAGCCGGGTTCTGATTGAGCAGGCAAAGGGAGCCATGGCCGAGGCGCTGAACCTCACCATGGAGCAGGCGTTCACGGCTCTGCGCAGCTACGCCCGCAACCACAACCTGACCCTGAACGAGGTCTCGAGCATGCTCACCACTCGACGCCTCAGCCCCCAGGCGGTCGTCGACGCGAAGTCGAACGCGGCGCCCTGAGCCGAGTCACGAGATGGGGGCACCCGACTGCTCCGCTCGCTTCGCGGATGCGGCGTCGCCGATCACGCGGCGATCCGGGTATCCTCATTCAGGCCATAACGGGGTCAGTGCTGGTGAGCACTCTCATGAGCTTCACCCTCCCCCCCGATACGAACCCGGAAGCCGCTGAGGACTACTGCCGCCGCCTCGTGGATCAGGTGTTGCGCGGGACGTTGCCCTCTCGCTAGGCGAAGCGTCGTTGCCGATGATTGGAGCCGCCCTCAGCTGGGCGGTGCGGTGATGCGCAGCGCGACGCGCTTCTCGACCTCGATGCCACGAGATCCTTCAACCCTGAGGATCAGGGGGTACTCGATCGGCATCTTGGCGCGCAGGAGTTCAGTGACCCGTAAGACGGCGGCCGCGTCATCCAAAATCTCGGCAATGCCGTCGACCGGCTGCTGGTTGCGCTTCACTCTGCCGAACCGGCCACACGGCACCAGTTGCACACGCGGATCGTTGCGCAGCCGCTTGAGCTTGCCCGAGTCGCGCGGAGTAGACACGAGCAGCGCGTCGCCGTCTCGCACAACCCACACCGGCGTTGCGACGGCGACCCCCGTCTTGCGGAACGTGCTGAGCAGAACGAACCGCCGGTCGGCGAGTGCGAGGAGGCGGTCGGCCACGGCGTCAGCCTACGGGTGCGCCGCGCTCTCGACTGACGCGTCCGGGCGCCTTCATGAGAAGGACAGCAGGCGGAAAGCGATTTCACCGTTGAGCGATCTGGCACTCGCAGCGCGGGATGAGGCGGATGCCTCACGCCTCGGCGCACCCCCTGGAGGCACGCTGGGCTCATGACGACGACAACCAATCCACGAAAAGCTGTCACTGACGCCGAAGCACATCCGCGCCTGGCCCGAGGGGACGACGAGCGTTTCACGGGGTACGGCGTCATGGGAGTCCCGTTCTCGAGCGGGCACTACCTCGTCCTTCGGGACATGCTGGCCACGTCGCTGGGCACCGCATACCGGGCGATCTGGCATCGCGACCCCGCTCACCGCTGGACGATCTACACAACCGCCGATCCCAACGTCAGCTGTCCGCGATACTTCGGTTCGGCGACCGCTGTCGAACAGGTTGATGCGATCACCGTTTCTTGGCGAGACGAGTGGACAGTCGACGTGATCATGGGGGCACGCCTCTCGTGGCAGCTGAAACTCGCCGCGACACCGGCGACACGGGCAATGACGTCGATGGCGAGCGCCATGCCTGAACGAGCCTGGGACAGCGCAGCCGTGCTCGGGCCGATGGGGCCGATGGCGGGCGGGTTTCTGCGGTCCGGTCGGGTCAGGCTTCGCGGGCATACCCCCAACGGTCAAGGTTTCAAAGCGGCGCCACTGCAGGTGTGGCGCGTCGTCGGGGGGGACGCAACGCTGGACGGCACCGACCTGGGCGCCCTCGGACCGCTGGTCGAGCAGACACGTCTCGGCGACTTCTGGATGCCCCAACGCGGCCTGTTCTTCGTCGGACAGGCCAGGTTCACGGCGACGGCCGCCAACGTACTATGAACCATGAGCAGTCGGGGACCCGGCGGCGCTGACATCCTTCCTCGACGGGTCGAAGTTCTGGCTGGCCTCTCGGTGGCGATCGACCTCGGGCTGGGTCAGCCCGCTGAGCACATGCTGCGCTCTGCAACGATCGCCTGCCGACTTGCCGACCGACTCGGTCTCGATCGTGAGCAGCGGGACACCGTCTACTACACGACGCTCGTGATGTGGATCGGATGTCACGCCGACTCCCAGGAGTACGCGCGTTGGTTTGGCGACGACATCGCGGTTCGGCACGATTCGTACCTCGTTGATTGGTCGGGAGCGCCCTATCTGCGCTTCCTCCTCGGCAACATTGCGAGGGGTGAACCATTGCCTGAGCGCCTGAAGACGATGGGCACGATGTTCCGGGATGCCCGCGGCCAACTGGCCGCGCTGATCCACTCCCACTGCACATCGGCAGCGGCCATGGCCGGCCATATCGGCCTGTCACCACAGGTCGCGGGCACGCTCGCATACACGTTCGAGAGGTTCGACGGCAAAGGAGTGCCAGCCGGCGCCGCCGGCGACCAGATTCCGATCGAGATGAGGGTCGCCCAGTTCGCGGATGTCGCCGAAGTTCACTTCCGGATGTATGGCCTGGATGCCGTGGTCGCCATGGCCAGGAGCAGACGCGGTGGTCAGTTCGACCCCGCAGTCGTCGAGGCAGCGCTGGCCAACCCCCATGAACTATTCGCCACCGCTCCCGACGGTGACGCCTGGAATGAAGCCCTCGGGCATGCACCCGATCAAGAGGTCAGACTCAGCGATGACGACTTCGACCGTCTCGCCTGCGCAATCGGCGACTTCGCCGACCTCAAGTGCCCGTTCGCGCTGGGGCACTCCCGCGCGGTGGCAACGCTCGCCGCAGCGGCAGGCGATCTTCTCGGTATGTCGGCCAGTGACATCCGGACGCTTCGACGAGCGGGGTACCTGCACGACATCGGTCGCCTCGGTGTGTCGAACCAGGTGTGGTCGAAACCCGAGAAGCTCGGCCCCTCGGAGTGGGAACGGGTGAGAATCCACCCGTATCTGACGGAGCGCATTCTGGATCGGATCCCGGGGATGGGCGCAATCAGTAAGGTCGCCCGTGCGCACCACGAGCACGTTGACGGTACGGGGTATCCGCTGGGCGTCGGAGGGTCCACGCTCGGACAGGGAGAGCGGATTCTCGCGGCCGCTGTCGCCTACCAGTCCGCGCTGGAGCCACGGCCATATCGAAAAGCGATGGAACCGGCCGAAGCAATGGCGCGCTTGCGCCGTAGGAGCGCATCAGGCGCGCTCGACGCCGACTGCGTCGACGCGGTACTCAGTGTGGCTGGGCATCAGACAGCTCGGCTTCGACGTGATGACCAACTCACCTCTCGAGAGCGCGAAGTTCTCGGCCTCGTCGCACGCGGGCTATCAAATCGGGAGATCGCCAGCCGACTTGTTCTCAGCGAGAAGACCGTGCGCAACCACGTTGAACGCACCTACACCAAGATCGGATCGACTAACCGCGTCGGAGCGAGTCTCTACGCGCTGGAGCACGGGCTTTGAACGATCTCGAACCGCTTCGGCGACATGGGGTGTCGCCGAGTTGCGCGCCATCGAACAACGCGAGATGGAGCGCTTCGCCCGCGAGGTCGGCGACACCGGCGGTCGCTGCCGTTCCAGCTGCCCGAGAGTTGTTGCTGCTGATCCGCACGATCTCGCTCATCTCGGGGGTGACAAGCGTTCTGAACCGCGACTTCAACATGTGGGATGCCGTGGACCCCTTCGCGCGGACCGTGCTGTCGGGCGGTGCCGGCGAGGTGGTGCGCGAGCCGCCCACTCGCGCGCTCGCGTACCTCAACACGATGGCGCGACTGTCGGGGCGCGTCGACGATCTCGTGTCGCGGATCGACCGGGGGCAGGTTGCCGTGCGCACGCCGGACGTGGATCGGCGGCTGCGAGCGATCGAGCGCGGGATCGGACGTGCGGTGTTCGCGTCGATGCTGTTCGCGGGGGTGCTGCTGCGGCCGACGGATCAGGTGCTCGGGTGAGTGCTGATGGGCGTGGGTGGTGCCGTTGGTGCATCTGGTTTCTAGGTGGAAGCGGCGCACGTAAGGCGACATTGGATCAATCGCCCATAGCCCACGCCTGTTCAACACGCGCCTCATTGGTGTTCGCAGCACCTTGAAAAGACCCGGTTGTCACACCCACCCTCGAGCTCCCTGCCAACGTAGTCGTGTGGCGCGAATGGCGACGTGCCTAATAGGACGCTCGCCCAGCCTTGAGAGCACGAACAAATGGGCGACGGGCAAGCTGGTCGGTGTTGGCGTCAAGCTCCGCTCTCAACCGAGCTAGATGAATGGGATAGCTGTCCGAGTCCCTGGAACTGTCTTCGAGATAGTGGTTGCACGCTCGCCGCATCGAGTCCAGTGCTCCGTGCACTCGTTTTCCGAATCCATACTCGTTGCGCGCGCGGCGGATCTCGTCTCGACATTTGAGAACGCTCTCTGTCGCCCATTTGAAGTCGTTGGTTTCTCGAGCGCCCCTGACCTTTCTTGGATCCACCACGAATGCTCGGCGTTCGTTGATGTCGACGATTAGCAGGTTCAACAGCCGCGTCTTAGAGATGTACCGACTTACGAGGAAGGTCACAAGTCCGAGGCCAACGGTGACCAACGCGCCAATGACGGCCACGACCACGTCCCAGCAGAACGTGTCGGGCATTTCGGACATGGCTCGATGCTAGAGCCTGCGATTGAATGATTTGGCCGAGCTGAAATTTGGTTGATGCGGCACCGATGTCGTCGCCGCGCTCACGCCGCTCGGCACGGGGTGCTCAGCTTCGGGAAACGGACTGCTGGGGGTGAGTCCCGGCACGCGAACCCCGCTGCGCCTTCGATGTAACGCTGGCGAGCTACCTCGTGCTCTGGCTCTGGCTCTGCGAGGATGACGGCATGGTGCTCGACATCATCGGAATCGTTCTGCAAGCTGCCACCGCACTGGCTATCGTCATCGGCGCGTGGCAGCTGCTGTTCCATAGCCGCCAGATGCACCGCGACTTCGAGTCGCTTTACGTCGAACGCTATTGGCAGATCATGGATCGGCGATCGAACGACTGGATCCTGAAGGGCAAGACAAAGCCCGAGGACGAGACGATCATCCGCCAGTACCTACAGCTGTGCGAGGACGAGATCGACCTGCGCGAACTCGGTCGGGTGTCGGACGGCACGTGGAAGTTCTGGGCGGACGCGATTCGCATGCAGGCGGGTGTCGAGCCGTATGTCAGCACACTCCGGAAGTTGGGCACGCGGGCCTACCCGAGCGTGAGCCGTCTTATGCGAGAGCCCGATTGGGACCCCTGCGTATGGAGTCCGGCGAAGCGGAAGATCCGCGGTCTCTAGTCTCCGGCTACCCTAGAAAGAGCCGGACCCATTTGTAGAGGCGGCGTGGGTCCAGTCTCGGGGTCGTCTTGCTTACGTCGTCGACGACGGCGCGTACCGCGTCGACCATCGGCTTGCTTCGGGACCAGCCAGGGCCGAGCGGCTCGAGCTTGAACCTCAGCAACTCGACAAAATCGATCGTGACATCGGCATCTCCCAAGACTGACTGCAGCCATGCTTGAAGCATTTCCCAGTCCGCCTCGCCGACCCGTCGATCGCGAGCCTCCCGCGCCCGGAGCATGAGCCGATACGAGCAGACCGGAAGCGTCACGATGACAGGACCGTCTGCCCCCGCGGCAAGGTACTGCAACTCGCCGTAGAGGCGATGAGCCGACGACCAGTTGACATAGGAAGAGCTCAGGGCGGGTGGCGGCGAAATGGGCAACGCGATCTGAACGGTGTCGAAGACGATCGACACGCAACCCCACGTCTCATCCAGAACGGCGTTCAACTCGCTCAGATGGCGGCGCCATCCCACCGGGATCTCGGACGGCTCGCGCGAGTCGGGAGCCTCGAGCGGTTGCGGGAACCTGCCACGACTAATGTCGTCATCCATGCAAGGGTGCTTTGGCCACGGCGGGCCCATCTCGTCGAGCCAGAGGGAACCGCCACTGCGCGGCCTGATGAAGTACACCGGTGCCGAACATCGAGGACAGTGAGCGTTCGGGCTGTCGAGAGTCGCGCTGCCGCTCCAGGTCGTCCGGGGCAACCACCGGGACCACCCGATGCTGCCGTGCGTCCACCCGCCGGCGCTGCGCCCTGAATGGCCGTCACCGCCCCACCCGCACGTGCAGCCGACCGGGTGGTTGTGCGCGTTACACCGACGTCGTCCACGTCGGCGATTCCGACCACGACGCACCGGTACTTTCCGCGCGTCATCGCGACGTACACCATGTCGTCCCACGCGTTGCCGGTCTTCTCGACCCAATCGAGCTCGGCGGGGATAAAGTCAGTGAGCACCACGGCATCCGCTTCTCGACCGCTGTGACGGTCTTGCGCTGCTGGCGTGCGCGCCCGCGCGGGGGCGGGCCGGGATCATGCGGGGCATGGGGTCAGGGTATCGAGATAAACCTTGGGGTTACTCGTCGCCGCTGCCCGCCATTCCGAAGAACCGTCCGAAGAAGTCGCCGATCACGGGTAGTAGTTGGCGCGTTCTAGATACGCTGCCCCGCCGTACTCTGGGGTCACTCGCAATTTGGCGACTTGTGAGTGCCCCTGGAGGACTCGAACCCACCGCCCACCCTATTGAACACTGGTGAGT
>JBDTQN010000089.1:0-8591 GCA_039932215.1 Pseudolysinimonas sp.
GGCGTGCTGCTCGACATCCCACGGCTGCGCAGCGTGAAGTGGCTCGAGCCCGGCGAGATGGTGATGGCCGACGAACTGTTGGCCGCAGAGGCGGCGCAGGGAGTCCGGCTGCGTACCGGCGACATCCTGTACTTCCGCACCGGGCATCATCGGCGCCGCCTCGAACTCGGGGCGTGGGATGCCTCGGTCGCCAAGGCCGGACTGCATTCGACAGCGATGACCCTGCTTCACGAGCGGCAGATCGCGGCATTCGGCGCCGACGGCGACGGCGACGCCGTCCCCAACGACTGCGAGGCCGTGATGTATCCGATCCACACGCTCGGCATGAACGCGATGGGACTTCACTTCATGGACAGCCTGCAGTTCGAGGATCTCGCCGAAGCGTGCGAGAACGAGAAGAAATGGGAGTTCATGACCGTCGTCGCGCCCCTGCGCCTCGAGCGCGGAACCGGGTCGCCCGTCAACCCGATCGCGATCTTCTGATGGCTGCCGTGAAGAAGAGTGCGCCGCAGCACGTGGTCATCGTCGGCGGCGGTGTCATCGGTCTCGCGACCGCGTGGTACCTGCTCGACCGTGGCGCCCAGGTCACAGTGCTCGAGTCACAGACCGTGGGCAGCGGCGCGTCATTCGCGAACGGCGGCTGGTTCTGCCCGGCGCAGGCCGGCCCACTCCCGGAGCCGGGACTGACGGCGACGGCGATCGCCTCGTTCTTTGACCCGCACTCCGCCCTGTACATCGTGCCCACCCACCTGCCCATCGCGGCACCCTGGTTCCTGCGGTTCTGGCAGTACTGCAACCAGGCGGACTTCGCGAAGGGAGTCTCGGCGCTCGCCGCCCTCGGGGCGGACACCTTCCGGCTGGTCGACGAGTGGTCCAAGAAGGGCGTCGAGTTCGAACTGCACAAGCAAGGCATGGTCTACGCCGCCAAGAAGGAATCGAGCGTCGCCTCCGCGCTGCAGAAGCTGCAGCCGATGAAGGCGTTCGGGTACAAGCTGCCCGACGACCTGATCACGGGGGACGAACTGCACCGCTTCGAGCCGTCGCTCTCCGACCAGATCACCGCGGGCTTCTTCATCGAGGAGCACTGGCACGCGCGCTCGGACACCCTTTGCGAGGGCCTCGCGGTCGCGCTCCGGGCTCGCGGCGCACGAGTCGTCGAGGGTGCTGAGGTGCTCCAGGTGACGCACCACCACAGCGGTCGCATCGAGTCGGTAAGCACCGCCACCGAGACGATCGAGGGCGACGAGTTCGTGTTCGCGACCGGATCGTGGGTCGAGTTGTTCCGCGGCCTCGGTGCCCCCCGAATCCCGATCGAGGCGGGCAAGGGGTACAGCTTCGCCGTGCGGCCCTCGGTGATGCCCGAGCACGCCGTGCTGCTCACGGACGCGCACGTCGGATGCACCCCGTTCGGCGACTTCATGCGCATCGGCGGCACCATGGAGTTCAGCGGCAACAACCGCCGCATCAACAAGGGCCGCGTCGACTCGATTGTGAAGCTGTCGAAGGACGGCTTCCTCCCGTGGACCACGGACGAGATCACCGACGTCTGGTCGGGTGCTCGCCCCATCGCCCCCGACGGCCTCCCCATCGTCGACCGCCTCCCCCAGTTCGCGAACGGCTACGTCGCGACCGGGCACGCGATGCAGGGCGTCTCGCTCGCGCCCGGCACCGGCTCGCTGCTGGCCGAGTACATCGTCGACGGCAGCCGTCCCGCCGTGCTCGAGCCGTTCCGTGCCGACCGATTCACCCGGGCCGGCCGCCGCCGAAGCCGAGCGTGACACCGGCCCACGGCCGCCCCCGGATCATCGTGCTGGACGACGACCCGACGGGCACCCAGGGTGTGGCGGGCCTCCCGATCGTCTTGACCCCGGATGCTGCGACCCTCGCCGCAACCGCGCGCAGCTGGGCGGGGCCGATCTGGGTCCTGACCAACACCCGCGCGATGTCCGAACCGGCCGCCGTAGCCACCCTGGTGCGGATCACCGACGCGATCGCCACCTCCATCGCCAGCCGCCCGCGCCTCGTGCTGCGGGGCGACTCGACGTTACGCGGTCACGTGCTCGCGGAGATCGACGCCCTGCGCGGTGACGACGGCGTCGGGCTCTTCGTGCCGGCGTTCCTCGAGCAGGGCCGCGTCACCGTCGACGGTGTCCACTACGCCGAGGTCGAGGGCAGACGGGTGCCGGTCGCCGAGACCGAGTACGCGAACGACCACGAGTTCGGCTACGACGAGAGCGGCCTTGTGAACTGGGTCGTGGGTCGCGATCCGCAGCGAGTCGCCATCCCGTTCGGCTACGCCGAGCTGCGGTCGGCCGGGGGCGCCTCCGCCCTACGCGATGTACTGCTGACTGCGCCGGCCGGGTCGATCGTCGTCCCGGATGCGGAGACGCCCGCCGACCTCGAGCTCATCGCCGACGCCTGGCAGGCCGCGGTCGACCGTGGCCGCACGGTGATCCTGCGCTGCGCGGCCAGCCTCGCAAGCGTGGTCACGGACTCGCCGCCACGCTGGATCGGTCTTCCGGCATCGGCCGGTTCTGTGCTCGTGGTGTGTGCGTCGTACACGACAGGCGCCCGCGATCAACTCGCCGCCCTCGAGGCGGCTCACGCGACGCGGCAGGTCCGGATCGATATCGACGAGGCCCTCGGCGGGGCCGACCGCGCGGCGGCCCAAGCGGCGGCGCTCGCGGCAGCGTGCGCGGCCGGCCTGCGCGCGGGCGAGGTGGTGGTGCTCTCCACGCCGCGTAGCACCGCTCCCGAGCACCTGACCCTGGC
The DNA here is from genome assembly GCA_039932215.1 of Pseudolysinimonas sp. GTDB lineage: Bacteria > Actinomycetota > Actinomycetes > Actinomycetales > Microbacteriaceae > JBDSKH01. The sequence continues at coordinate 2,773 of JBDTQN010000089.1, forward strand.
GGCGGGCGAGGCAATCATGGATGTCGTGATCGGCACCGTGAGCCGGCTGAGGATCCTGCCCAGTCTTCTCATCACCAAGGGCGGCATCACGGGCGCGCGGGTCGCCCGCGACGGCATGCACGCATCGACAGCGATCGTGCGCGGCCAGCCGTTCCCCGGGGTGCCGCTGTGGCGGCTCGCCCTGCCGGGAGACCGCACGCTCGATCATCTGGTCGTGCCGGGCAACGTCGGCGGCCCCGAACTGATCGCCGACGCGGTCCCGCGCCAACGGGCCGCGGGCTGAGTCAGCGGCCGCGCTCGACCATCTCGGTCGCGACGCCGACGATGACGTCCTCTTGACCGACGACGACCTTGCGCTTGCCGAGCTCGACGATGATGTCGCGCGGATCGAGCCCGAACCGTTCGCCCGCCCGCACCGCGTGCAACAGGTAGCTGGCCGGCACTCCGGCATAGCCCATGGTCGCGGTCAGGCGGTCGATGTCGATCCGACGCTGCATGACCTCGCCCCTCACGATGTCGTCCGCCGCATCCTGCAACGCCCACAAATCGATGCCGGTGTCGATGCCCGAGCGCTCGAGCACCGCCACGAGCGCCTCGGTCTGGGTGTTGCCCGCCCCGGCACCGAGACCGGCCAGCGAGGTGTCGATGAGGGTCGCTCCCTCTTCGATGGCGACGATCGAGTTCGAGACCCCGAGCGACAGGTTGTTGTGCTCGTGCATGCCGATCGAGACCTCGTCGGGGAAGGCGGCACGCAAAGCGGCGACGCGACGTCGGATGTCGTCGGCGAGGAATGTGCCGGCCGAGTCGACGATGAAGATGCCCGTGCTGCCGGCGCCCACGACGATCTTCGCCTGCTCGACCAGCTCATCGACGTCGGCGAGGTGCGCGGTGTTGAGGTGGGTGTGCGCGGTCATGCCGAGCTCGCGCGCCAGCCCGAGGTGCTGCACGCCGATGTCGGCCTCGGTGACGACCGTCGACACGCGGGCAAGGGTCGCACCGGCTTCGCGGGCGTCCTCAAGATCCTTCTTCGTGCCGATCCCCGGCAGGATGGCGACGGCGAGTTCGGCGTTCGTGATCACGGCGCGCGCCGCGCGCAGCAGTTCGGGGTCGGAGTGGAGTGGGCGCCCGTACTGCAGCGAGCTGGCACCCAGACCGTCACCGTGCCCGACGGCGATCGCCCAGACGCCGGCCTCGTCGAGGATGCGGGCGACGCGCTCGACCTGGTCGACGGTGAACCGGTGGGCGATGGCGTGCGAGCCGTCGCGCAGCGTCGTGTCGACGATCCGGACCGGGCCGCTCATCGCAATTCCTCGGCGTAGAGCTCAGCGACGCGCACGGCGGCCGACGTCATGATGTCGAGGTTGCCGGCGAACGCGGGCAGGTAGTCCGCGGCACCCTCGACCTCGACGGTCACCGTCGCGACGTTCCCGTTGATCGTCGGGCGGGTCAGCATTCGGTACCCGGGCACGTAGTCGGCGACTCGCGCGGCCGCCTCGTCGATGACCTGGTCGAGGGCGACGGCGTCGAAACCGCCCTCGGACTGCAGGTAGATCGTATTGCGCATGATCATCGGAGGCTTCGCCGGGTTCAGGATGATGATCGCCTTCGCGTCATCGGCACCGCCGATCTCCATCAGCCCCTTGGCCGTCGAGGCGGTGAACTCGTCGATGTTCTGCCGGGTGCCCGGTCCCGCCGATCGTGACGAGATCGTGGACACGGTCTCCGCGTAGGTGAGATGGGTCAGCGCGTTGACGGCCGCGACGATGGGGATGGTCGCCTGAGCACCGCAGGTCAGCAGGTTGATCTCCTGCTGGTCGGTCTCGGCGCCGAGGTTCACCGCCGGGACGACGGCCGGCCCGAGCTTGGCGGGCGTCAGATCGACGCTCCGGATGTTGTGCTCGGCCAGCATCGCAGCGTGCACCGCGTGGGCCCCCGCAGACGTCGCGTCGAACGCCAGGTCGATGTCTTCGGTGAGGGCCAGCAGCCCGGCGAGCCCGTCCGAGGTCGCGACGTGACCGCGGTCGCGCGCCTTCTTCAGACCGTCGGAGTCGGGATCGATCCCGGCCATGCCGGCGAGCTCCAGTGAGTCACTGCGCTCCACCTTGTACATGAGGTCGGTGCCGATGTTGCCGGTCCCGATGATCGCGACCCTCAGCTTGCGCTGCGCCATCAGAAGGTGTCGGCGTTGAAGTCGGTGAGCCCGTGGTCGACGTTGGTGTCGCCCTCGCCGAAGTTGAATCCGAAGCCGGGCGCACCGGTGGCGAGCACCTCGTTGGTCACCGTCAGCACATCGCGTCCGTTGATCGTCGCCGTCAGGGTGGTGCCGACGATGCACGCCTCGAGCAGGTCACCGTCCTTGATGCCAACGGTCTTGCCCTCGGCGCGACCGAGTGATTCCCACGTGCCGATCACCCCGCCCCAGCGCACGATCTCGACATACGAGGCGTCGTCGTCGAGGACGCGGAAGATGAACTCGTAGCCCGTGCAATGGTTCGGACGCAGGGTCCACCGCGCTCGCAGCTGGATCTCCTGGAATATCTCGGCAGACGGATTGCGGATGAACGCGTGGCCGGAGAGGTACTGGTCGGCGCCCCACTCCCCCGTGAGCATCGCGGTCGGGTCATCCCAGTCGCCAACCGGTCCGTCGTCCTCGGTCTCGAGGTTGCCCTGCTCGGCGCGGAACTCCACGACGCTGTTGCGCGCGTATGCCCCGTAGGCGACGCCGCCCTTGACCACGACGTCTGTCCAGTCGATCGCGTCTGCGCGGCCGTTGAGCCACATCCCGTTCTCGCGGATCGGATCCTCGTCGATGGTGAATTCGGTTCGGTACGACCGCACCGCGGTGCGGGTCTCGGCGTCGGAATGCGTGGACATGGCGGGGACTGCTCCTGTCTGGACGTGACGGTGGAAGGTAGTGTGACACGCCATCGGAAGCGAGGCCCTGGCCCCGCTCCCGATGGTGTCGTCAGACGGTCGGCCGGTGCTGCTTCTCGTCGGCCGTCTCGGGACGTTCCTCAGCAGACTGAGCCGCCAGCTTCATCCATTCGGTGTTCCCGCGCAGCTTGAAGACGATCAGGATGATCACGCCGATGACCAGCCACACCCCGACGATGATCGGTGCGAAGCCGTACGGGGCGGCCGGGATCGGGTTGAACGAGGCGAACAGCGAGTACAACAGGATGATGCTCGTGCCCACGGGGAAGATGAAGTGCAGGATCCAGTTGAACTTCGAACGCTGCTCGCGCCAGTAGTAGAGCACCACTCCGAGGTTGGCGAGCACGTAGATCAGGATCACCGCGATCACCAGCACGAAGCCGAGGATCAGGATGAACACGACATCTGGTCCGAGCAGGAAGCCGCCGCCGAGGCCGACGACCAGCGCCAGGATCAGGTGGACGGTGATCGCCGCGGTCGGGGTCTTGCGCACCGGGTGCACCTGACCGAGGACCTTCGGCAGCACGCCGGCGCGACCCATGCCGAACCACATGCGGGTCGCGACGTTCTGGAACGCGAGGCTTCCGCCGAGCACAGAGGTCACGATGACGACCAGAGCGAGCCACCAGGCGCCGCCCCACACGCGGTGGGCGATGACCAGGGCAGGCAGTTCGGGTGAGCCGGGCAGGTTCGCGAGGTCGTCGACACCCCAGCCGATGACCTGGCCCCAGATGACGATGACCAGCATGACGCCGATGATGCCAATCGAGGCCATGGTGGCGATCGGGACGTTGCGGCGCGGGTTCTCAGTCTCTTCGGCGAGCGGGACTGCGGCCTCCCAGCCAGTCAGCCCCTGCACGGTGAAGACGACCGCGAGCGCGAATCCGGCTCCAGTCAGCAGACCGGATGGGTCGAAGCCCCCGTTGAAGGTCTCGAACGTGAAGCCACCGGGACCGGGGTTGATGAGGCCGGAGACGCCGAGTGCGAGCACAACGAGGAACTCGAAGGCGCCGACGATGACGATGACCTTCATCGAGATGCTGACACCCAGGTAGCCGAACAAGGCGACCAGCGGGGCACCGACGATGACGAGCATCCACCACTGGAACCAGGTCACTCCGAAGTTTGCCGACAGCTCGCCTTCGAGGATCAGGCCGAGGAACGCCAGGAACGGACCCGTGACGATGGGGGAGTAGAACGAGAACAGCCACCCGACGAGAAAGCCGGCGCGCGGTCCGACCGTGCGGCTAACGTACGTGAAGTAGCCGCCCGCAGAGGGGAAGCGCTTGGCCAGCTGCACCAGCGTGACGCCCAGCGCCAGCACGATAATGAAGCCGATCAAGTACGCCAGCGGCGCCTGCGTGCCGGCGAAGTTCACCAGGGTCGGAGTGAACAGGAACGCCGCCACCGCAGGGGCGATGTGCGTCACGTTTTGCATGATGGCGCCGGTCAGCCCGATCGCGCCCTTCTTCAGCTCGGTCTCGGCGACGTAGACCTCGCCGGGCCTCTCGACGAAGTCGTCGGAACCCTTCTGTTTGCTAGCGGTACTCATGGACTCTCCTTCCATGGTGCGTGAGGGGCGTCGCACAGGGGGGTGTGACGACCGAGCCAAGCGACCTTGGTTGACCGGTCGACCGTGACTTGTCCATGACCATACAGCACAACCTGGACCGCGCAATAGTGGTTCGGAAAAATTGGTCGACCGGTGCGCCCGCAGCTACGGTGGCACGTCCGCGACGGGAGGCAGATCCAGCTGGCGACGGCTCGCAGCCCGCACCGCGCCCATGCTCGCGATGACGACCAGACCGATCGCGACGACATCCAGAGGTTCGAGCGTCTGGTGCAGGATGATCAGCCCCGCGACAGCAGCGAGCGCGGGAGCGAAGCTGAGGAGGATCGAAAAGGTCGACGCCGGCAGCCGACGCAGCGCGATCAGCTCGAGGCCGTACGGGATGGCCGACGACAGGATCGCGACCGCGAATCCGACCAGCAGGATGAACGGCTGCACAAGGCCTACTCCGGCACTCGCGATTCCGAACGGGATGGTCACCAGGGAACCGACCGCCATCGCCATGGCCAGACCGTCCAGCCGGGCGAACTGCGCTCCGGTGCGCCTCGACAGCAGGATGTACCCCACCCAGACCACACCGGCGCCGAGGGCGAAGGCCACGCCGAGCGGATCGAGGCGCTCGAACCCGCCACGGCCGAGCAACGCGACGCCCGCGAACGCGAGCAATGCCCACAGCCAGGCGGAAGCACGCCGGGCAATCACGACTGACAGCACGAGCGGCCCGAGATACTCGATCGTCACCGTCGCCCCGAGGTGCAACCGTGCGAGAGCAAGATAGAACAGGGAGTTCAGTGCCGCGAGGGACAGCCCGAACGCCACGACCGTGACCCAATCCGACCGGGTCCGGCTCCGCATACTGGGCCGGAAGACCAGCAGCAGCATCACCGCCGAGAAGAATAGCCGGACCGTGACCATCCCGATCGCGCCGACCTGCGGGAACAGGGTGGTGGCGAATCCGGCCCCGACCTCTTGGCAGGCCAGGCCCCCGATGACCAGCCCGGCGGCGCCGAAGGACGACGCGAAGCGTGTGGATTCGGCGGGCACGCGAGAACCCTAGCGCCGAGCGTTCGCGCTGGATCGGCTGCTGGGGCCGACTGTCGAGTTGTAACTGAGGCGGGATTCGAACCCGCGATCTCACGCCGGTAAGTCGTGTGCTCTCAATCGTTGAGGACCGGTCGGAACAGACGCGCTTTCGCATCCCTGGCATCACAGTGATGCTGCTGAACTGTTGCCCATCGCAACGGAACGCACCCCAAACGCATGAGAACCCCTGCCTGAACAGGGGTTCTCCATGGCGGTACCGGTGGGATTTGAA
>JBDTQN010000090.1:0-8466 GCA_039932215.1 Pseudolysinimonas sp.
TCGGGTTCACGGTGCTGACCCTGATCCTGTCGCTGCAGGCCTCGTACGCCGCGCCGCTCATCCTGCTCGCGCAGAACCGGCAAGACGACCGCGACCGCGTGCAGATCGAGCAAGACCGGCAGCGTGCCGAGCGCAACCTCGCCGACACCGAGTATCTGGCGCGCGAAGTGGTCGCCCTGCGGCTCGCCATGCGCGATATGGCGACGAAAGACTTCATCCGCGCGGAGCTGCGTGCCCTGCTCGACGAGCTCGACGGCGAGAAGCAGGGCGAGGACGACAAGAAGTGAGCGGCGCCGTCGACACCGGTGCCGCGGTTCGCGCCGCGCTGACGCGGGTCATCGATCCCGAGATCCGCCGGCCGATCACCGACCTCGACATGATCCGCGAGGTCACCGTCGAAGCCGGCGTCGCGCATGTCGATCTGCGCCTCACTATCGTGGGCTGCCCCGCCGCCGACACCATCGAGCGGGATGTGCGCGCGGCCGTCGCGGACGTCCCCGGCATCGACAGCCTCGACCTCGTCATCGGGGTGATGACGGTCGCCGAGCGCGAGGCGCTCACGACGCGGCTGCGCGGCACGCGGGCGCAACAGTTCGGCCCCGACACCCTGACCAAGATCTATGCGATCTCCAGCGGCAAGGGCGGTGTCGGCAAGTCGACGCTGACCGCCAACCTGGCTGTGGCATTCGCGGCGCGCGGACTGCGGGTCGGTTTGATCGACGCCGACGTGTTCGGGTTCTCGATTCCGGGCATTCTCGGCATTGCGGGCGTCAAACCGACGCAGGTGGGCGACATGATCTTGCCGCCCGTCGTGCACGGCGTGAAGGTGATCTCGATCGGCATGTTCGTCGACGGCCCGACGGCGGTCTCGTGGCGCGGGCCCCTGCTGCACCGCACCATGCAGCAGTTCTTGACCGATGTGTACTTCGGCGACCTCGACGTGTTGCTGCTCGACCTGCCGCCCGGGACCGGCGACGTCGCCATCTCGCTCGGCCAGCTTCTGCCGCACGCCCAGGTGCTCGTCGTCACGACCCCCCAGCCGGCCGCGGCCGAGGTGGCCGAACGCAGCGGCCTGGTGGCCAGGCAGACCGGGCAGACCGTGATCGGCGTGGTCGAGAACATGACGGGCGAGCTGTTCGGCACCGGCGGCGGCGACGATCTGGCCGCGCGGCTCGAGGTCCCGGTGCTGGCGCGCGTCCCGCTCAGCGTGCCGTTGCGCGCGGGAGGCGACGCGGGCGCGCCCGTCGTACTGTCGCATCCGGATGACCCGGCAGCCGTCGCGATCGACGCGCTCTCCGAATACCTTGCGACCCGCACACGGGGACTCGCCGGGCGCTCATTGCCCGTGCATCCTCGTTGAGTGGGAGAAGATCGGACCACAGCATGATGAACACCGTCGAACTGAGCGAGGAAGCCGCTTTCGATGAGCGGTTTCGTGACGCTGCGCGCCTGATCGCCGACGGCCGCATGGCGCGTGCGACGCTGCTGAACCGTGAGACCAGCGATCGTCGCTATCGCGGGGCTCAGATCGTCATCGGCGTGTTCGAGATCGAAGACGGCGACGAGCCGCCTCGCACCGTGGTCTACGAGCACATCTTCGGGCCGGCGTTCGCCCGGCATTGGCGCCCCGGCGGGTCGGTCGACGCCTGGATCGACCCCGACGATCCCGACAACATCTACATCGGAAGATGACGAAAGGCGCCGCAGAAGCGGCGCCTTGATGGGGTCTACGCGAGCTCAGTGCTTGCGCGGGATGCGACGGTAACCGTCGCGACCGGTCACGAGGACCGTGGAGACGAGCGCGACCACAGAGATCGCGAGGAGCGGGATCAGTTCGAACATGACCCCAGTGTGCGCCGTGTCAACTATGTAGCACAAGCGAAACAAACTGCAATCCAGATGTAGTCTTACTACATGGATGTGCGACGTCTCGGCCTGCTGCGCGAATTGTCCCAGCGGGGCTCGGTTACCGCCGTCGCACGCGCAATGCACCTCACGCCGTCGGCGGTCTCTCAGCAGCTCAAAGCACTCGAGCGGGAGGCGGGCGTCCCCCTCACCGAACGCTCGGGCCGCGGGCTCGCACTGACCGTTCCCGGTCGGATGCTCGCCGAGACCGCGAAAGACATCGCCGTCGCCATCGAGACCGCCGAGGCGGTCTGGACCGACTTCGTCGAGCAGCCGCGCGGCGAAGTCACGGTGACGGTGTTCCCCAGCGTCGGCCAGATGCTGCTGCCCGGGGCGCTGCGACGCGTGGCCGAGGTCGCGGGACTCACCGTGATCTGCAGCGACCAAGACCCCTTGCTGCCCGACTTCGCCGATCTGACTCCCGATCACGACATCGTCGTGGCTGACGCGCCCGGCGTCATCCGCAGTTGGCGCGAGCGCAGCCTCGACATCACCGAGCTCATGCGCGAACCCCTCGACGTCGCTCTCCCCGAGGGGCACCCGCTGGCCGACCGCGCCGAGCTGACTCCCGCCGACGTGATCGGCGAGCGCTGGATCGGCGTCCCGTCCGGCCTCCCGTTCGACCGTATCCTGCAGCGCATCGAGGCGGTCACCGGTCAGCAGGCCGATGTCGCGCAACGCTTCGGCGACAACGGCATCGCCGAGTCGATGGTCGCGGCCGGGCTGGGGATCGCGATCCTGCCCCGCTACACGACGCGCGACCACGAGAACGGGCTCGTCACCCGTCCCCTCGTGGGGGTCCGGTCAGAGCGTGTGATCTGGGCGATCCAGCGTCCCGAGGTCGCCGTGCGACCGTCGGTGCGCCTGGTACTGCAGGCCCTGCGCGACGAGGCAGAGCACTTCGTCGCCCAGCACGCCTGATCTACGCGGGCCCGATCTGCGCGGGCCCCATACGCGCGGGCTCGACCAGCCGCGCCAGCAGTTCGATCAGCAGCCGCTCCGCGATCGGCGGGGGCAGCACCTCGATCAGCGCGAGCAGCGGTGCGAGCCGGTCGGGCAGGCTCCCATCGCCGCCGCCGATCCCGAAGCCCTGCAACAGGGCCCAGGCGGTGTCGGAGTCGAGCCCGCCATCGAGCGGTGGCAGCCCGCTCAGCAACGGCGTCGGATCGACGTGCGGAACCCCGCGCACCGCATCCGCCGCGGCCACCAACACCGGAACGAGTTCGGGCAGGCCGCCCTCGGTGACCGGCGTGATGGTCAGGTGCGTGGTCGGAGGTAGCACGGTGCCGTCGGATTGCGTGAGTCCCGGCTGGAGCTGCAGCACCCAGCCCGAGCCGCGCACGGCATCCGCCCAGTGATGCGGATCGACCCGATCTTCGGCGGCGACCTGCGGATCGCTGGCGACCGCGAGCAACGGTCCGACGGGCTCGCCGACGACCCGCAGGCCCACGATGGCGTCGATCGCATCCTGCAACGCGGTCGTCGAACGCAGGCACGATGCCGCGAGTTCGGCGAACCCGGCGGTGCCGAGCGCCTCGGTGATCGCCCAGGCCGCTGCGAGAGGTCCCGCCGACTTCGAGCCGAGAATGGTCGGGTTGACAACCGGGTAGCCCGGCCAGCGGGTCGTCGCGAAGTACTGTGCGCGCTGCCGGTCGCGTCCGCGCTGCAGCAGCACCGACACTCCCTTCGGCGCGTACCCGAACTTGTGCAGATCGGCGCTGAGGCTGGTCACCCCGTCGACAGCGAAATCCCATGCGGGCAGCCCGGGCCAGAACGGCAGTACGAGCGCGCCGATGCACGCGTCGACATGCAGCGGGATGCCGCGGCCGGCGCAGAGGGCGGCGACCGCCTCGACGGGGTCGAGCGCTGCGAACGGGTACGACGGCGCCGACACCACGACGAGCGCGACGTCGTCGCCCAGGCGGGCCTCGATCGCATCCGCCGCCACTGCGCCGTCGGCACCGACCGGCACGAGGTCGAGCTCGAGGCCGAAGTAGTGCGCGGCCTTCTGGAACGCGGCGTGCACCGTGGTCGGGGCCACGAGGCGCGGCCGGCCAGTGCCCGTCCACACGTCACGCGCCGTCTTCACGGCGAGCAGACAGCTCTCCGTTCCGCCCGTCGTGACGGTGCCCACCACATCGGCGTCGCCGTGGACGAGGTCGCGCACGAATCCGAGCAACTCGCGTTCGAGAGTCGCGACCGAGGTGAACGTTGTCGGGTCGAGGCCGTTGACCGGCTGCACAGCTCGCACCGCCTGCGCGGCGAGTTCGTCGAGTTCTGCGAGTCCCGAGTCGTAGACGTAGCTGAGAACGCGCCCGCCGTGCGTGGGGGCATCGGCGGCGCGCAGTTCGGCGAGCCGGGCCAAGATGTCGGCCGCCGGTTTCTGAAAGCTCACTCGGCGATGTCCGCTTCGATGTCGTGTTTGCGCAGCCGGTAGCGCGCCAGGCTCAGCAGGCTGAGGCCCATGATGACCGCCGGCACGACGCTGAAACTGATGATGATGCCGGCGATCGCGCTCGGCGACTGCGTGACGACCTGCTGCCCGACCGACTCCAGGTAGCCGCTGATCGCCAGCACGATGGTCAGCACCGTCGTGCCGAGTGCCATGCCTGCGGTCTCGCCCGCCGTCCAGACCCCGCCGAACGTACCGGCGTTGCCGGTGCCGTGAGCCCGCGCGTCGTGCGAGATCACATCGGGCAGCATGGCCATCGGCAGGGTCTGCATTCCCGCATACGCGGCCCCGGCGATCGCGACCGGGAGGTACAGCCACGGCCCCGGCACCCAGAGCAGGCCGATCAGGCTGAGGGTCGCCGCTCCGAAGATGATCGACGCGATCGTGAAAGCTCGCTCTTTGCCGATGCGGCGCGAAATGACCGCCCAGAGCGGCGCACACAGCAACGCGGGCGCCACCAGCGCGAGGAACAGGAAGGTCACCCCGCTGCCCAGCACCCACTTCGCGATGTACTGCGCACCGGCGAGCATCACTCCCGTCGCAAGTCCCTGCAGCACGAACGTGGCCAGCAGCGACCGGAACGGCTGGCTGCGGCGCAACGCGTGTGCGCCGAGCCGGTAGTTCTCGGCGATCGACGCGCGCGCCGTGGGTTTTCCGGGTACACCGCGCGGCGCGCTGAACACGGCGATGAGCATGCCGGCGCCGAGCACCAGCCCGGCGACGATGGCCAGCACCAGGTAGCCGAGCCGCTCGTCGAACGGGAACGCGTCGCGGATCGCCGGTCCTCCGGCACCGAACAGCAGGATCGCGAACGTCAGCACCACGACCCGCGTCGACAGCAGCCGGGTGCGGGCGTCATAGTTCTGAACGAGCTCCGCCGGCAGCGCGATGTACGGCACCTGGAACAGGCTGAACGCGGTCGCGCACAGCACGAAGGCGACGAGCACCCAGATCCCCGCCGGGAGCGGGCCGAGCGCCGCCGGCACGGCGAAGGTGAGCACGAAGAACACCGGCAGCAGGATCGCGCCGAGCAGCATGAACCGGCGTCGCGATCCGGTGACGGCGAGGCTGTGATCGCTGCGAGCGCCGATCACCGGGTCGATGATCACGTCCCACACCTTCGCCACCGTGACCAGGATCCCGGCCCAGAGCGCGGCGACTCCCAGGGTGTCGGTGAGGAAGAACACCAATACCAGCCCCGGCAGGGTTCCGAACCCTCCGGTGCCGATCGAACCTGCTGCGTACCGGGCGACAGTGCCCGCACGGAGCTTCATCATTTCGGGCTTCACTCCCGAAGCATATCCACGCGCTTACACTGTCCCCATGTCCGGTTCAACGATCGAACGGGCGGCGCTGGCCGACCTCGTGCGCGACCTCACAGCGACCTCGGGCGACACCGCCCCGGTGATCGCCCCTTTCACCGGAGAGCTGCTGCATGACCTGCCGCTCAGTACGGTTCAGGATGTCGCGGACGCCACCGCCGCCGCCCGCGTCGCGCAGGCGGCCTGGTTCGCCGCCGGCGACGCCCACCGACGTCGGGTGCTGCTGAAAGCCCACGATCTGCTGCTCGAACGCCGCGAAGAACTGCTCGACGCCGTGCAGACCGAGACCGGCAAGACCCGCGGCCAGGCGTTCGAAGAGGTCTTCAACGCCGCCAACGCGACGCGCTACAACGCCCTGTCTGCTCGCCGGGTGCTGAAGTCCCGTGGTCGCCGAGGCGGCATCCCGTTCGTCTTCGTCCCGCGCGTGCACTACACGCCCAAGGGCGTCGTCGGCATCATCACCCCCTGGAACTACCCGCTCGCCCTCGCCATCATGGACATCGCGCCCGCCCTCGCGGCCGGTAACGGTGTCGTGCAGAAGGCCGACAACCAGGGCGCCATCTCGATCCTGACCGCGCGACGCGCCTTCATCGACGCGGGCGTGCCCGCCGCGCTGTGGGCCGTCGTCACGGGTCCGGGCGGCGAGATCGGCAACGCGGTCGTCGACTCGGGCGACTACATCGTCTTCACCGGCTCGACCGCGACCGGACGCACGGTCGCGGCACGCGCCGCCGCACGACTGGTCGGCGCCTCGATGGAACTCGGTGGCAAGAACGCGCTCATCGTGCTCGACGACGTCGACCCGGTGCGCGCGGCGGGGGACGTCGCCAACGCGTGCTTCACGGCATCCGGTCAGCTCTGCGTGTCGATCGAGCGCATCTACGTCATGAAGGGCATCGCCGACGCCTTCATCCCGGCGCTCGCCTCGCGCGTGAAGGCCATGTCGATCGGACCCGCGTTCGACTACTCCACCGACTTCGGCTCGCTCGCCACCGCGAAGCAGCTCGAAAACGTGATGGCGCAGATCGACGACGCCAAGAAGAAGGGCGTGACCGTGCTCGCCGGCGGCAACGCCCGCCCCGACATCGGACCGTACTTCGTCGAGCCGACGGTCTTCGCCGACGTCACCCCTGATATGGCGTGCGCCGCCGCCGAGACTTTCGGCCCGGTCGTCGCCGTGCACGTGGTCGACACCGAAGACGAGGCCGTCGCCGCCGCCAACGCGACCGAGTACGGGCTGAACGCCTCGGTGTTCAGCCGCTCGCGGGCGCACGCCCGCCGGGTCGCGGTGCGGCTCAACGCCGGCAGCGTCAACGTGAACGAGGGCTACCGCGCGTCGTTCGGCAGCATGGATGCCCCGCAGGGCGGCGTGAAGCAGTCGGGCCTCGGCCGTCGCAACGGTCCAGAGGGGCTGTTGCGCTACGTCGAGGCGCACACGGTCGCCGATAACACCGGTCTGCTGCACCTGCCCGACAGCGGTCCGGAGTGGGCGAAGATGACCGGCCCGATGCTGCTGCTGTTGCGCATCGAGAAGGCCATCCGCCGGCGCTAGCTAGGTGGCTTCGAGGTCGAACGGGGCCGCTCGGCCTTTGCCGAGCTTGCGCTGGCGCTGCTCGTACGCGGATTCGATGTAGGGCTGCCGTGTCACCGGCTTCGGCGGGGCCGCCTCGGGCTCGTCGATGAGCGCCTCACGGATGATGCGGCGCGGGTCGTACTGGCGCGGATCGAGCTTCTTCCAGTCGACCTCGTCGAACTCGGGGCCCATCTCTTCGCGCATGCGGTCTTTCGCGCCATCGGCCATCGCCCGCAGCGAGCGCACCAGACGCGCGAGTTGGGCCGCGTAACCGGGCAGTCGTTCGGGACCGATGAGGAAGACAGCGATCACCGCGATGATCAGCAGCTTGTCGAAGGTCAATCCGAAGGACACCGGCTCAGCCTAAGCCCGAGTCCCGTGACGCAGCACCTATGGTGAAGCGTGACCAAGCAGGATCTCAGTTGGAAGTACGCCGAAGAGTTCGCCGACGAGTCCCCCGCGATCCGCACGGCGCGGGCGCACTCGCTCGAGCTGGGCGTCGAGCCGGTCTCGGCCGCCGTCGGGGCTCAGCTGGCCGTGCTCGCCGCCGCCGGCAACGTTCACTCGATCCTCGAGATCGGCACCGGGGCGGGCGTCAGCGGACTGTGGCTGCTCACCGGTGCTCCGGATGCGATCCTCACCTCGATCGACGTCGAATTCGACCACCAGCAGGTGGCGCGCGCAATGTTCGCCGACGCCGAGGTGCCGGCCAATCGCATCCGGCTGATCACGGGCAGTGCCCACGAGGTGTTGCCGCGCATGAACGACAGCGCCTACGACCTGGTGCTGGTCGATGCCGACGCCGTCTCGGTGCTCGACTATGTCGAACACGGACTGCGCATCGTGCGCCGCGGCGGCCTGGTGCTGGTCGCCCGGGCACTGTGGAAGGGCCGCGTCGCCGACCCGGCTCAGCGCGACGACACCGTCGCTGACTACCGCGCGCTACTCAGCACCATCAAAGAATCCGGCGCCGTGCATGCGTCGCTGATTCCGTCAGGAGACGGGCTGCTCCAGATCGTGAAGATCGCCGACTAAGCGGGTCGGTCGCTAGGCGCCGACCGCTGCCGCCAGCGCGTCGTGCAGTTCTTTGGCCTCGGCGTCGTTGACCGAGACGACCAGGCGGCCACCGCCCTCGAGCGGCACGCGAACGATGATCAGACGACCCTCTTTCACAGCCTCCATCGGTCCGTCACCGGTCCTCGGCTTCATGGCTG
>JBDTQN010000091.1:0-8454 GCA_039932215.1 Pseudolysinimonas sp.
TTAAGTCCGTCCAGAGAGACGGGGAAGGAGGTCAGATGCTGACGCGCACCGTGCTCCAGCAGGCTGATGTCACGCGGGCCCTCACCCGCATCTCACACGAGATCCTCGAATCCAATCGCGGCGGTTCCGATCTCGTCCTCCTCGGCATCCCCACCCGCGGTGTCTTGCTCGCGGAGCGGATCGCAAAGATCCTCGAGGACCTCGAGCCCGGGTCCGGCACGGTCGGCGCGCTCGACGTGACCATGTACCGCGACGACCTGGCGAAGCAGCCGACCCGCACGCCCCAGCCGACGAAGGTGCCGAAGGGTGGCATCGACGGCAAGACCGTGGTGCTCGTCGACGACGTGCTGTACTCGGGCCGAACGATCCGCGCGGCTCTCGACGCCCTCAACGACCTCGGCCGGCCGCGCGCCGTCCGCCTCGCGGTGCTGGTCGATCGCGGTCATCGCGAGCTGCCGATTCGCGCCGACTTCGTCGGCAAGAACCTGCCGACGGCGGTCGCCGAGCGCATCAACGTCACGCTCCGAGAGCTCGACGGCGAGGACGCCGTCACGATCGTCGGCAGGCACAGCGCCGAGGAGACCCGATGAGCGCGCGGCTGACGCACCTGCTCTCGGTGCGCGACCTCGACAGCGCGACCGCGGTCGGCATCCTGGACCTCGCCGAGGACATGGCCGACGTCGCGACCCGCGCGGTGCCGAAGCTGCCGACCTTGCGCGGCCGCACGGTGGCGAACCTCTTCTTCGAGGACTCCACCCGCACCCGCCTCAGCTTCGAGGCGGCCGCCAAGCGGCTCAGCGCCGACGTGATCACCTTCAGCGCCAAAGGCTCGAGCGTCTCGAAGGGCGAGAGCCTGAAAGACACCGCCCAGACGATCGCCGCCATGGGGGTGGATGCCGTGGTGCTGCGGCATGGTGCGTCCGGTGCCGCTCGGCTGCTCGCCGACAGCGGCTGGATCGACGCGGCCGTGGTGAATGCCGGCGACGGCACGCACGAGCACCCCACCCAGGGGCTCCTCGACGCGTACACGATGCGCAAGCGCCTGCACGGGGATGCGTCGCGCGGACGTGATCTCGACGGGGTGCGGGTGACCATCGTGGGCGACATCCTGCACTCACGGGTGGCGCGTTCCAACGTGTGGCTGCTGCAGACGCTCGGCGCGAGCGTGCACCTCGTGGCGCCGCAGACCCTGCTGCCGAGCGGGGTGAACGGGTGGCCGGTGACCACCTCGAGCGACCTCGACGCCGCCATCGCCGAGGCACCCGACGTGCTCATGATGCTGCGCATCCAGAGTGAGCGGATGCACGCCGCGTTCTTCCCGCACGAGCGCGAGTACGCCCGACAGTGGGGCCTCAGCGACGCGCGATTCGGCCGGCTGAGCGCGGATACGATGATCATGCATCCCGGTCCGATGAATCGCGGGCTCGAGATCTCGGCGACGGCGGCCGATTCGGAACGCTCGGTCATCCTCGACCAGGTGACCAACGGGGTGTCGATACGGATGGCGGTGCTGTACCTGGTGCTGAGCGGTGGGAACGAATGACGATCCTCATCACAGGCGCGACCCTTCCCGACGGCACCACGACCGACCTGCTCATCGACGCGGGCGTCATCGCCGAGCGCGGCAGCGGTCTGAGCGCGGCGAAGGCCACGAAGGTCGACGCCACCGGGCTGCAGGCTCTGCCCGGACTGGTGGACTTACACACGCACCTGCGCGAGCCCGGCTTCGAGCAGAGCGAGACGGTGCTGACCGGTTCGCGCGCCGCCGCGGCGGGTGGGTTCACCGCGGTCCACGCGATGGCGAACACGAGCCCGGTGCAGGACACCGCCGGCGTGGTCGAGCAGGTCGCATCCTTGGGGGCCCAGCACGGCTACGTCACCGTGCGCCCAGTCGGCGCGGTGACGGCCGGCCTGGCGGGGGAGCGGCTCAGCGAGATCGGCGCGATGGCGCAGTCGCGCGCCGCGGTGCGCGTGTTCTCTGATGACGGCAAGTGCGTGCACGACGCGCTGCTCATGCGCCGCGCGCTCGAATACGTGACGACGTTCGACGGTGTGATCGCCCAGCATGCCCAGGAACCGCGCCTGACCGAGGGTGCTCAGATGAACGAGGGCTCCGTCAGCGCCGAGCTGGGGCTCGCGGGCTGGCCGGCGGTGGCCGAAGAGGCGATCATCGCCCGCGACGTGCTGCTGGCTGAGGCGGTCGGCGCCCGGCTCCACGTCTGCCACGTCTCCACCGCGGGAAGCGTCGACATCGTCCGCTGGGCGAAGGCTCGTGGCATCCGGGTCACCGCCGAGGTCACCCCGCACCACCTGCTGCTGACCGAAGAACTCGCCCGCGGCTACGACGCCCGATTCAAGGTGAACCCACCGCTGCGGCGCGATGAAGACGTGCACGCGCTTCGAGCGGCTCTCGCCGACGGCACCATCGACATCGTCGCGACCGACCACGCTCCGCACCCGCTCGAGTCGAAGGAGTGCGCCTGGCAGGAGGCGAGCTTCGGCATGGTCGGCCTCGAGAGTGCGTTGAGCGTCGTGCAACAGGCGGTGGTGGATGCCGGCCAGCTGTCGTGGGCAGACGTCGCGCGTGTGCTTTCCCGCACCCCTGCCGAGATCGGCCGGCTCGACGGCTACCTGCAGCCGTTCGAGGTGGGCTCACCGGCTCACGTGACGCTGTACGACCCCTCGGCGTCGAGCGTGTTCGGCATCGAGCACCTGCACGGGATGAGCGTCAACTCTCCCTACCTCGGGCGCGAGCTGCCCGGACGGGTCGTCGCAACCTTCCACGGCGGCGTGCCGACCGTTCTCGACGGCGCGCTGCGCGATGCCGAGGAGGTGGCGCGTGGATAAGCTCCCCATCGCCCTCGCGATCCTCGCCGCGCTCGTCGTGATCTTCTTTCTGCTCGCGCGCGGCTGGCGCGCCCGGCAGACCCGCCAGGCCGGTATCGGCGAACCGTCGGCCCCGCCCGCCGACCTCGGCGAGCCCACCTTCGAAGACGACCTGCTCTACGTCGCGACCACCCGCGCGGATGCCCCGCTGGATCGGATCACCGTGGCGGGCCTCGGTTACCGGGCGCGTGCGGTGGTCAGCACCGCGCCATCCGGAATCGTCCTCGATCTCGCCGGTCGCGGGCCGGTCTTCATCCCGAGGGCGTCCCTCCGCGGCGTGGGGCGTGCGACCTGGACCATCGACCGCGTGGTCGACGCCGACGGTCTCGTGTTCGTCCGCTGGGTGCTCGGCACCACCGAGATCGACTCGTATCTGCGCTCCACCGACCCCGACCGTCTCGTCACGGCCCTGACCGCCCTCACCCCGGAGGCCACCCCATGACCGATCCCGCCGTGCTCGTCCTCGAAGACGGCACCCGCTATCCCGGCCGTGCCTACGGCGCGCGCGGGCGCGCCCTCGGCGAGGCCGTCTTCGCCACCGGCATGACCGGCTACCAAGAGACCCTGACCGATCCCAGCTACGCCGGGCAGATCGTGGTGATGACGGCGCCGCACATCGGCATCACGGGGATGAACGATGAAGACCCCGAGTCGCGGCGCATCTGGGTCGCCGGCTATGTGGTGCGCGACCCCAGCCGCGTGGTCAGCAACTTCCGCGCGCTGCGCAGTCTCGATGACGACCTCGTGGCCGGCGGCGTGGTCGGCATCAGCGGCATCGACACGCGTGCCGTGACCCGGCACCTGCGCGACAGGGGTGCGATGCGGTCGGGCGTGTTCTCCGGTCCGGATGCCGCCCTCAGCCCCGAAGAACAGCTCGCGATCGTGCGGGCGGCGCCCGAGATGGCGGGGCGCAACCTCTCTGCCGAGGTGTCGGTCACCGTCGAGACGGTGACTCCGGCGCGCGGCGACCGGGTGGGTGTGCTGGCGATCCTCGACCTGGGCGTGAAGCAGTCGACGGTCGACAACCTTGCCGACCGCGGGTTCGACGTTCATGTGCTGCCGCAGAGCGTCACGCTCGACCAGCTGCTCGCGATCGAACCGGTGGCGGTCTTCTACTCGAATGGTCCGGGCGACCCCGAGGCCTCTGACGGCCACGTGGCTCTGCTGCGCGGGGTGCTCGACGCGGGCCTGCCGTTCTTCGGTATCTGCTTCGGCAACCAGCTGCTGGGTCGCGCGCTCGGGCTGGGCACCTACAAGCTCCCGTTCGGGCACCGCGGCATCAATCAGCCGGTGCTCGACAAGCACACCGGCAAGGTCGAGGTCACCTCGCACAACCACGGTTTCGCCGTCACCGCTCCGCTCGAGGGCGTCTTCGACAGCCCCAACGGGTACGGACGCCTCGAGGTCAGCCATATCGGCCTCAACGACCAGGTGGTCGAAGGGCTGAACGCGCTCGACATCCCCGCATTCTCGGTGCAGTACCACCCCGAGGCGGCGGCGGGTCCGCACGACGCGAACTACCTGTTCGACCGATTCCGCGACATGGTCACCGCCCACCTGGATTCGACAGCCTCACCCACCGAAAGCGACGTCTAGTGCCCAAGCGCCCCGACATTCAGAGCGTGCTCGTCATCGGCTCCGGTCCGATCGTGATCGGGCAGGCCGCCGAGTTCGACTACTCGGGAACGCAGGCCTGCCGCGTGCTGCGCGCCGAGGGCGTGCGCGTGATCCTGGTCAACCCCAACCCGGCGACGATCATGACCGACCCCGATTTCGCTGACGCGACCTACATCGAGCCGATCACGACCGAGGTGCTCACCAAGATCATCGCGAAAGAGCGTCCGGATGCCGTGCTGCCGACCCTGGGCGGCCAGACCGCGCTGAACGCGGCCATCGCGCTCGACGAGGCGGGCATCCTGGCGGAGTACGGCGTCGAACTGATCGGCGCAAAGGTCGATGCCATCAAGAAGGGTGAGGACCGCCAGATCTTCAAAGACCTGGTCATCACCGCAGGCGCGGAGGTGGCGCGCAGCCACATCGCCCACACGGTAGGCGAGGCCGTCGATGCCGCGGCCGACCTCGGCTACCCCCTCGTCGTGCGCCCGTCGTTCACGATGGGTGGGCTCGGGTCGGGCTTCGCGCATGATCAGGACGAGCTGATGCGCATGGTCACCGATGGCTTGCACCAGAGTCCGACGACCGAGGTCCTGCTCGAGGAATCGATCCTGGGCTGGAAAGAGTACGAGCTCGAGCTGATGCGCGACACCGCCGACAACACGGTGGTGGTCTGCTCGATCGAGAACGTCGATCCGGTCGGCGTGCACACGGGCGACTCGATCACGGTCGCGCCGGCGTTGACCCTCACCGACCGCGAGTACCAGCGCATGCGCGACATCGGCATCGACATCATCCGGCTGGTCGGCGTCGATACCGGGGGCTGCAACATCCAGTTCGCGGTCGAGCCGAGCACCGGGCGCATCATCGTCATCGAGATGAACCCGCGCGTGTCGCGCTCGAGCGCGCTGGCGTCGAAGGCGACCGGCTTCCCGATCGCCAAGATCGCCGCGCGGCTCGCGATCGGCTATCGGCTCGACGAGATCCGCAACGAGATCACCGGGGGTGCGACGCCGGCCAGCTTCGAGCCGACCCTCGACTACGTGGTGGTGAAGGTGCCGCGTTTCGCGTTCGAGAAGTTCCCCTCGGCCGATGCCACCCTCACCACGACGATGAAGAGCGTCGGCGAGGCGATGGCGATCGGGCGCAACTACTCGACGGCGCTGCAGAAGGCGCTGCGCAGCCTCGAGAAGCGGGGGAGCAGCTTCCACTGGGGCGACGAACCCCGATCGGCGACCGAGCTGGTCGAGATCGCGAAGGTCCCGACCGACGGGCGAATCGTCACCGTGCAGCAGGCGTTGCGCAAAGGCGCAACGCTCGAGCAGTTGTTCGATGCGACGAAGATCGATCCCTGGTTCCTCGACCAGATCGTGCTGATCAACGAGGTGGCCGACGAGATCGCCGGAGCCCTGCGCTTCGATGCCGAGATCGTGCGCCGTGCGAAAGACCACGGCTTCTCCGACATCCAGATCGCGCAACTGCGCGGCCTGACCGAAGCCGAGGTGCGCAACGCCCGCTGGCAGTTCGGCGTGCGACCGGTGTTCAAGACCGTCGACACCTGCGCGGGCGAGTTCCCGGCGCTGACGCCGTATCACTACTCCAGCTACGACAGCGAGACCGAGGTCGCCCCGAGCGAGCGCCAGAAGGTCGTCATTCTCGGTTCGGGCCCGAACCGCATCGGGCAGGGCGTCGAGTTCGACTACTCGTGCGTGCACGCCAGCTTCGCGCTGCACGACGCCGGGTACGAGACGATCATGATCAACTGCAACCCCGAGACGGTATCGACCGACTACGACACCAGCGACCGGCTCTACTTCGAGCCGCTCACCCTCGAAGACGTGCTCGAGGTCATCCACGCGGAACAGCAGTCCGGCACGCTGCTGGGAGTCATCGTGCAGCTCGGCGGTCAGACGGCCCTCGGGCTGGCCAAGGGTCTGGAGGCCGCCGGCGTTCCGATCCTCGGCACCAGTCCCAGCGCGATCGATCTGGCCGAAGAGCGCGGGCTGTTCTCCGGAATCCTCGATGCCGCCGGACTTCTGTCACCGAAGAACGGCACCGCGACAGACGCGCCGAGCGCGGTGCGGGTCGCCGAAGATATCGGCTACCCGGTGCTGGTGCGCCCGAGCTTCGTGCTCGGCGGCCGCGGCATGGAGATCGTCTACGACACCCCCAGCCTCGAGGACTACTTCGATCGGGTGCGCGAGCACGCGATCATCGGGCCGGGTGCGCCGCTGCTGGTCGACCGGTTTCTCGACGATGCGCTCGAGATCGACATCGACGCCCTCTACGACGGCACTGAGTTGTACGTCGGCGGCATCATGGAGCACATCGAGGAGGCCGGGATCCACTCGGGCGACTCGGCCTGCTCGCTGCCGCCGGTGACGCTCGGCAGAGATGTGCAAGATCAGGTCGTCGAGGCGACCCGCAAGATCGCCGAGGGAGTCGGCGTGCGCGGCCTGCTCAACGTGCAGTTCGCGATCGGCGCCGGTGTCCTCTACGTGCTCGAGGCGAACCCGCGGGCGTCGCGTACCGTGCCGTTCGTGTCGAAGGCGCTGGGCATCCCTCTCGCGAAGGCGGCGTCGCTCGTGATGACCGGCCACAGCATCCGGTCGCTCGTCGCGTCGGGACTGCTGCCCGAAGCCGACGGATCGCACGTGTCGCTCGACTCGCCGGTCTCGGTGAAAGAGGCGGTGCTGCCGTTCAAGCGGTTCCGCACGCGCGAAGGCAACGTCGTCGACTCGGTGTTCGGGTCCGAGATGCGCTCGACCGGCGAAGTGATGGGCATCGACGTCGACTTCCCGCGCGCCTTCGCCAAGAGCCAGGACGCGGCCTATGGCGGGCTCCCGACATCGGGCACCGTGTTTGTCTCGGTCGCCGACCGCGACAAGCGCGCGATCGTGCTTCCCATCCTTCGGCTATCGCAACTCGGTTTCGACATCGTGGCGACCGAGGGCACCGCAGAGGTGCTGGCCCGCAACGGCATCCGGTCGCAGAGCGTGCGCAAGTACTTCATGGGCCAGGAGGTGGTGCCGGGCGAGCCGTCGATCGTCGAGCTCATCAACGCGGGCAAGATCGACGTCGTGATCAACACCCCGTCCGGCCGCAGCGCCCGTGCCGATGGATTCGAGATCCGCACTGCGACCGTGGCGGCCGACAAGCCGCTCTTCACCACCATCGCCCAACTCGGGGCAGCGGTCGCGTCGTTCGAGGTGCAGCGCGGCGAGATGAACGTGCGATCGCTGCAGGACTACGCGCTCGACCGCGCCGGCAGACTGGCGGCGCTGGGTGGCTGACGGCTTCGCAAGCAGGGTCCAGCAGGTCATCTCGGCCCGTGGGCGGCTCTGCGTCGGCATCGATCCGCACGAGTCGCTCCTGCACGGCTGGGGACTCCCGGCCACCGCCTCGGGCGCCCGCGAGTTCGGGCTGAGAGTGGTGGATGCCGCGGCCGGCCGTGTCGGGTTCGTCAAGCCACAGGTGGCGTTCTTCGAGCGGTACGGTGCGACCGGGTACGGCGCCCTCGAAGCCGTGCTGGCTGCGGCACGCGCAGCCGGCCTCGTGATCATCGCCGATGCCAAGCGCGGCGACATCGGCACCACGGTTGAGGCGTACGGCCAGGCCTGGCTCACCCCCGGATCGCCGCTCGAAGCCGACGCGCTCACGGTCGTGGCGTACCAGGGTCTCGGCTCGCTCGATCCGGTGATCGCGTTGGCCGAACGCGGCGGCAAAGGTCTGTTCGTGCTCACCGCGACCTCGAACCCTGAGGCGGTGGCGCCGCAGACGGCGCTGCGCACCGACGGACGCACCGTCGCGTCGGGGCTGGTCGCCGACATCCGGGCCCACGCCTCGCCGAGCCTGGGCGTCGTGGTCGGAGCGACCATCGACGTCGCCGACTTCGGCATCGCGCTCGGCGATCTGGTCGGCATGCCGGTGCTCGCGCCCGGTTTCGGCGTGCAG
>JBDTQN010000092.1:0-8440 GCA_039932215.1 Pseudolysinimonas sp.
ATGAGAACCCCTGCCTGAACAGGGGTTCTCCATGGCGGTACCGGTGGGATTTGAACCCACGGTGGGCTTTCACCCACACAACTTTTCGAGAGTTGCACCTTCGGCCGCTCGGACACGGTACCGGGAGAGAGTTTAGCCCACGCCCGCGGCGGCGCGAATCTCACAGGCGTCCCATAGGGAGGGCCAACCGCGCGCATAGGCGCCACGCAGAACCTGGCACCATGACGAACACCGACAACACGCCGGCGAAGGCCAAGAAGGCCACGCCCGCGAAGACCAGCACGACGGCCAATGAGCTCCCCGCCGAGCCGACGGCCGCCACGACCACCGAGCCAACCACCCCCGCGACGCAGCCGTCGCGCGGTGTCGGCCGCGGCATCCTGATCGGGGCGATCGCCGCCGCGCTGGTGGGCGGGCTCGCCCTCGGCGGCGCGGGAGGTTTCGCCCTTGCGGCGGCGACCGACGGGCACCCGGCCGGGGCCGACCAGAGTCAGGGCGACAACGACCACGGGTTCCCCGGCCAGCCCGGTCCCGGCAAACCCCCGCAGGGCCCCGGCGGCGATCAGGACGGCGACGCCGATGGCCCGTCGAATCAGGACACCGACCAGGACACCGACCCCAACCCCGACCAGAACTGACCGGCCCGCGCCCGGCGAGCGTCCCCCGCGCTCGCCGGGCGTGCAGTGTCAGACGTCCAAGGCGAGTCGGGTCCCGACTGCGCGCGAGACGCACGGGTACATGACGCCCAGCTCGCCCTTCTCGTCGTCGTCGAGCACCGAGTCGAGGTGCTCCGGTTGCCCGTCGAGCACGCGTACCTCGCAGGATCCGCAGACACCCCGCCGGCACGAGGCCAGAATCGGCACGCCCTGCGATTCGAGCGCCTCGAGCACGCTGCTCTGCGCCGGCACCCGCACCTCGATCCCGCTTCGCACGCAGTCGACCGTCAGTTCCTTCGCAGCGCCGACATGCGTTCGAACGACGGGTACGAAGTGCTCGGCGTGAAACCGCTCAGGCGACGTCGCCGCCCGAACCGCGTCGATCAGTTCTTCGGGCCCGCAGCAGAACACCTCGGTTGTGGCGTTGGTCAGCTGGGCGATCGCGGCCGGAACGTCGGCCCGCGCCGGATGCTCATCCCGGGCGTACGCGAATACCCGCTCCGGATGCCGTGCCAGCAGGTCGGGAAGGAACGCCATGGTGGTGCGGCTCCTGCCGAGGTAGAGCAGACGCCAACTCCGGCGCGAGGGCAACGAGTCGAGCATCGATCGCAGGGGCGTGATGCCGATTCCACCCGCGACAAAGAGGTAGTCGTGCGCGGCGACGAGCGGGAAGTGGTTGCGCGGCGCCCAGACCTGCAGGGTCATCCCTGGCCGCAGTCCGTCGTGAATCCAGGCCGAACCGCCC
Source organism: Pseudolysinimonas sp. (assembly GCA_039932215.1). GTDB lineage: Bacteria > Actinomycetota > Actinomycetes > Actinomycetales > Microbacteriaceae > JBDSKH01. The sequence goes on from JBDTQN010000092.1 coordinate 1,402, forward strand.
CGCGACAGCGAGTCCCGCAGCACGGCGATGTCGTAGTGGCTGCGCACGGCCGGGTCGCCGCACAGCGAGTACTGCCGGGTTTGCCCGGTCGGGAGTTCGATGGTGAGGTGGGCGCCCGGCTCCCAGCGCGGCAGATCCCCGCCGCCGAGCGGCAGCAGGCGCAGGGCTCTGACCCCGTCGGCCGCGTCGTGCACGTCGACGACCACCATCGCTGCGGCGGCGGTCGTCCAGTCGGGCGCGCGGTCGAGCACCGTTGTCGCGAGCGTCGGTCCCGCCTGCGCGTTGATCGCCCGGCGCGCCGCAAGGCGGCCGACCGCATCGGCGAGCTCGCCCTCGTAGCCCGTCGCGACATCCACAGCAGGGGCGACAGGCAGAGCGGCGGGAGCTCGTGACGTCATGATGAGGCGCACGATCACCGAAACGGCGGTCAGAGAGATGAGCGCGGTCGACAGGCTGACATACCACCACCGCCCGACGTCCGAGCCCGCGAGTCCCGCGTGGAACGCCACGGCCAGCACTGTCGCGTAGCTCGTGTAGTGCAGCCCCTTCCAGAACTTCGGGGGCAGGCGGTCGCGCAGAAGGGACGAGCCGTAGACGGCGGCGAGCAGGTACACAGCGAGGATGCCGATGGCGACGGGGATGGGACGGTACGACGACTGCAACGGGACCAGCAGTTCGACGATCGAGAAGTGCGCCCACTGGTCGAGCACCAGCGACACCATGTGCAGAACGACCATGAGCAGTGCGACTCCGCCGAAGTAGCGGTGCAGATCTTGCAGTCGCGAGGAGTCGGCCACCTTGCGCAGGACGCGGGTCGACAGCAGCACGCCCCACGTCACCGACAGCGTCATCAGCGTCCACGCCAGGATCGCGCTGGTGCGCGTCACGTACCACCAGATGTGCGGGTCGTTCATTCGAAGTCCTTCCAGGTGGTGGTCGTGTGCAACGCGCCGTCATCGGTGACGATGAGCCCGGCCGCTGCGCGGGTCGGCAGCCATTCGAGGGTCTCTGCGACCGGGTGCACGAACGCGTACTTCGCGAGCGCCTCGGCGCGGGCGCCGGACCGCGCGATGATCGAAACAGAGTGGATGCCGGGGGCCGCGCTCGTGAGGGTGCGCGGGTCGATGAGGTGGTTGCGTTCGACTCCTGCCGAAGTCCAGCGTCGCTTACGCGTTCCCGACGTGGCGACCGCGCCGGCGCGCAGGCGGACGGTCGTCAGCCGACGCATCGGATCGGTGGGGTCCTCGATGCCGATGGTCCAGCCTCCCGGCCGCGGCGCGTCACCCCAGACAGCCAGATCTCCGGCGATCTCGATCATTGCCCCATCCGCCCGATTGCTGCGAGTCAGCGCACACAGCCGGTCGGCCGCATAGCCCTTGCCGATCCCGCCGGGGTCGATGGTGAGCGCCGGCGGCAGAGACACCTCGCGACCATCGATGACGATGTCGGCGAGGTCTCCCCCTGATGTCGCCTGCGGGGACAGGTGGGTCGACCTCGAGGGATCGATCATCGACGTCTCGTAGCCTGCCTCGACCAGCGTGGGCAGCAGGGTCGGGTCGAACGCGCCAGACGTCTCGGCCACGGCCTCCCCCATCACGGTGAGCAGTCCGATGGTGGCGTGATCGACGCGCACGGGCCGGCCACCCGCCAGGTTCAGCCTGCTGATGTCGCTGTCGGGGAGGAATCGCGACCAGAGCAGCTCCAGTCGCTCGAGCTCGTCAAGCACGCGGTCCATGAGCCCGCCGGGAGAGCCCACGATCGTGACGGTCGCGTGCCCACCCATCGCGGGCACCCGTCGGCTCTCGATCACCGGCTGCTACGACTGGCCGCTGGTGGCGTCGACCGGCGCCGCCGGCGCGGGTGCCGGTGCCGGTGGGGTGACCGTGGCCGGCTGGGCCGCGGGTGGGGCCGGTGCGGCGGGGGTCACCGGGGCGACCGGAGTGACCGGGGCGGCCGGCGTCGCCGCTTCAGGTACCGCGGCTGTCGACGCTGGCGTCGTCGGCGACGGAGTTGCGGCGCCCGGCGCCGATTCGGTGCCACGCGTCGTCGCGACCGAATCCGCTGCCGCCTCGGTCGCCTCCGCCCGCTGGAACCCGACGATCATGCCCACGAACGCCAGAGCGGTGGCGGCGCCCACCGTGGTGCGCGCCGCCGCGGCCGGGTGGCGCGCGCTAGTCATCGTCGTCGGAACCCGAGTGCCCCGAATCGTCCGAGCCCGAGTCGTCAGAGCCTGAATCGTCAGACCCCGAGTCGTCGGAGCCCGAGTCGTCGCCACTGCTGTCATCGTCCGAGCCGGAGTTCAGCCCGCCGTGGTCGTCGCCGACGTCGTGTCCGGGACCGTCATCCGACCCGCCGCTGACCGACGGGGTCGGGGTGGGGGTGGGGGTGGCGGGGTCGGTGATTCCGGGGGTCGGGGTTCCGACGAGCACCGAGGGCGCATTGCCGATGTCGCCGGGGTTCACGGCGCTGAGGGTGGCGGCGTTGACCGCCATGGCGGCTCCCGCCGTGGCGAGAACGCCGAGGACGGAAGCGACGATGATCATTGGTGTCTTCATGTCATCGACGCTAGGGAACCGACGTCGAAGGCCACTCCTGCACAGATCCAAGAAACGTACAAGATCGCGGCGACCCCGGCATCCAGCCCCTCACCTCGCGAGAATGGGACCGTGCGCATCCTCATCGTCGAAGACGACCCCGCCGTCGCGGCGGGCATCGCCGACGGTCTGGGCGCGGCGGCGATCGAGGTGGATGCTGTGGCGACCGGGCGAGCGGCGCTCGACGCGCTCGGCGCGGCGCTCGATCGGGGCGGATTCGATCTGGTCGTGCTCGACCTGGGGCTTCCCGACATGGACGGCACCGAGGTCTGCCGCGAGATCCGCGCCGTGAGTGCGGTGCCCATCATCATCGTCAGCGCCCGGGGCGACGAGATGGACCGCGTGCTGGCTCTCGAGCTCGGCGCTGACGACTACCTCGTCAAGCCATTCGGCATGCGCGAGTTGCTCGCGCGCATCCGTGCCGTCACCCGACGCACGAGCACCGTCCCCGAACCCGAGGTCGCGCGCGAGCTCGGCAGGGTGATCATCGACGCCCGCAGCCGCCGCGTGACGCTCGACGATTCCGAGGTGCATCTGACCCCGACCGAATTCGATCTGCTCGCCTACCTGGCAGCCGATCCGGGTGCCGTGCACCGGCGCAGCGACATCCTTCGCGATGTCTGGAACACCGAGTGGTACGGCGCCACCAAGACGCTCGACGCGCACGTCGCCGCGATCCGGCGCAAGCTCGGCAACCCGGGGTGGATCGAGTCGGTGCGCGGCGTCGGCTTCCGCTTCGAGCCGGTGTCATGAGTCTGCGTCTGATGGCGGCCATGATCGCCATCGTCCTGCTCGCGCTGCTCGTGCAAGACGTGCCGCTCGCCGGCTACCTGCGCTCGGTCGAGCGCGAACGCATCGTCACCGCACTCGAGCGCGACGCCTTCGTCCTCGCCGGGCGCAGCGAAGAAGCCCTGCATGCGGCGGCTCCCGATTCCGACGGGAGCATTACCGGGCTCGCACAGGCGTACCGCGACTCGTCGGGCGCCCGCGTCGTGATCGTCGACAGCACCGGCGTCGCGATCGTCACGAGCGACGACGACGATGCCGCCGTCGGCGACTCGTTCATGAACCGGCCAGAGATCGCCGACGCACTCGGCGGCGGGGTCACCAGCGGCACGCGCTTCTCCGAGACTCTGGGCCTCGAGCTTCTCTATGTCGCCGTTCCCGTGCTCAGCGGTGATGCGATCGTGGGGGCGGTACGGCTGACCTATCCGAACAGCGTCGTCGACGACGCGGTGAACGCCAAACTCGTCGGACTCGGACTCGTCGGACTCACCACCGCCGTGCTGGCGGCGCTGATCGGCTGGGTCTTCTCGCGCTCGGTCACGCGCCCGATCCGGCTGCTGCGCTCGGCGAACGACCGGTTCGCGGGCGGCGACCGCGCGGTACGCGCCGACGAGGCGGCTGGTCCACCCGAGGTGCGTAGCCTCTCGCGCTCGTTCAACGGGATGGCCGGCCGCATCGAGGCGCTGCTCGAGCAGCAGCGCGGGTTCGCCGCCGACGCGTCGCATCAGCTCAGAACCCCGCTCACCGCGTTGCGCCTTCGGCTCGAGCGCGCGCGCGAACTCGCCCCCACCGACCCCGACGGCGCGATCGAACGGCTCGAAGCCGCCGACGCCGAACTCGACCGGCTCGAAACCCTGATCGAGGGGCTGCTCGTCCTGAGCCGCGCCGAAGGCAGCGGGGTCGCCGCCGAATCGGTCGACCTCGCCGCCGTGGCCGCCGCGCGCGTCGAGCAGTGGAACGCGCTCGCCGCCGAATCCGGCGCGACCGTCACCTACGACGGCCCACAACACGCCCTCGTGGTCGCGGTCCCGTCCGCCGTCGAACAGATCGTCGACAACCTCGTCGACAACGCGCTCGGTGTCGGCAGCACCGAGGTGACCGTGCGCGTCGACGGCTCTGCGCTGCACGTGCTCGACCGGGGGCCCGGCATGACCGCCGACGAGCGTGCACACGCGTTCGAGCGATTCTGGCGCGGCCGGGGCGAGCAAGACAGACGCGGATCGGGCCTCGGGCTGGCGATCGTGGCGCAACTGGCCGCCGCCAGCGGCGCGACCGCCGAACTCGACGCGCGCGAAGGCGGAGGGCTCGCGGCGATCGTGCGCTTCCGTGCCGGTGGCCCGGTGTCGGGCTGAGGTCCGGTCAGTCGCGGCCGATCGGCACCACGAGCCGACGTTGCATCAGCGGCTGACGACCTTCAAGCGACGCACATCGACGTCGACCGCGCCCGACGCGAGGGTGAGCGTCGCCGTCACCTCCGCCTTCAGGTCACAGATCGCGGTGTCGCACACGAACGCGTAGTCGCCGACCCCCGCGCCTGCTTCGTCGTAGTCGACCAACAGCATCCCGAGCGGAGCGGTGCGGGTCGACCCGTCGCAGGTCAGAACGGGCGAGCGCTCCGGCCCGCGCACGTACAACGACGCCGGATCGTCAGGGGTGCCGCCCTGGCGCAGTTCGGCCGCGAGCGTGCCCGTCGCCCCCGGCGGGCAGCGGTACTCGACCGAGAACACGGCGAACTCGTTGTCTTGCACGACGGCCTCGGCGAGAACATGCACGCGCGGGTCAGTGGTCGCGGCGGTCGCCGACGCGACGGAACCGCAGGTGACGAGAACGGCAGCACTGAGCGCTGCAAGGACGAGGCGACGACGTGACATATGGGCTCCCGAGTTCGATGATGCGAACGGATCGGGGCCGTTGGCGCGTGCGGTCAGCATACCCACGCCGTTCCGTTCTGAACAAGCCGGTCGCGCGGCCCGGCACGGTCGGTAGCCCGACCTAGGCTGTGGCCATGGCCCGCCCGAGCGCATCCCCGTACGCGTGCAGCGAGTGCGGCTGGGCCGGCGCCAAGTGGTACGGCCGCTGCCCCGAATGCCAGGTCTGGGGCAGCATCGTCGAGCGCGGGCGTCCCGTGGTCGCGGTCGCGGCAGCACGCGTCCCCGAAGGTCGCCGGGCAATGCCGATCACCGACGTGGGCACCGCATCCGCCGCGCACTGGCCGTCGGGCATCGCCGAGTTCGACCGTGTGCTCGGCGGCGGGCTCGTCCCCGGCGCCGCCATCCTGCTCAGCGGCGAACCCGGTGTCGGCAAGTCGACCCTGCTGCTCGACGTCGCGTCGCGCGCGGCCCGCGGCGGAACGCGCGTGCTCTACGTCAGCGCCGAAGAATCCGCCAGCCAGGTGCGACTGCGGGCCGAGCGCACGGGCGCGCTCGCCGATGAGCTCTACCTCGCGGCCGAGACCGACCTCGCGACGATCCTCGGCCACATCGACGCCGTGAAACCGGCTCTGGTCATCGTCGACTCGGTGCAGACCGTGTCGTCGGCGATGTCCGATGGCGCGGCCGGCCAGCCGGCCCAGGTGCGCGAGGTCGCCGGCACGCTCATCCGGGTCGCGAAAGACCGCAACCTGCCGCTGCTGCTCGTCGGCCATGTCACCAAAGACGGCTCGATCGCGGGCCCGCGACTGCTCGAACACATCGTGGATGTCGTGTGCAACTTCGAAGGCGACCGCCAGACCGCGCTGCGATTCGTTCGCGCCCTGAAGAACCGGTTCGGCCCCACCGACGAGGTCGGCTGTTTCGAGATGACCGGCGACGGCATCGCCGAAGTGCCCGACCCGTCGGGGCTGTTCCTCTCGCGCGGCGGCAAGCCGGTCAGCGGAACCTGCGTCACCATCGCCCTCGAAGGGCGCCGCGCGATGCCCGTCGAAGTGCAGGCGCTCGTCGTCGGCACCCAGGCTCCACAACCGCGCCGCGTCGTGAACGGAGTCGACTCGTCGCGAGTCGCGATGCTGCTGGCCGTGCTCGAACGCCGCTGCGGGGTGCGCCTCTCGTCGTCCGACGTCTATGTCTCGACGGTGGGCGGTATCCGTCTGACCGAACCCGCCGCCGACCTCGCGATCGCCCTCGCGATCGCCAGCGCGGTTCGCGACCAGCCGCTGCCGGGCACTCTCGCCGCCGTCGGCGAGATCTCGCTCGCCGGCGAGATCCGTCCGGTCACGGCTGCCCGCATTCGCGCGGCCGAGGCGAGGCGTCTCGGCTACACCGAGATCCTCAACGGCGACGCCGGCTCACTCAGCGTCGTCATCGGCTCAGCGTTCGCCAAAGGTGCCATCGCGAACGGCGACAAGCCGACGTTCTAGCGGGCCGACCTAGAAAAGCCGGAACGCGACCTCTGCCGACTCGACGGTCCCGAGCTTCACCTGCAGCCGGTACGTCGGGCCGTCCGCCCCCGCCACGGCCGCCGGACGCTGACTCGTGCAGGTGTCGGTCGCCGAACGGGTGCGGTCCCAGGCGAACGCTGTCGTCGACAGCGGTACACCCGGCTGCAGCACCTGCGGTGTCGAGGTCGGCGCGGTCTGGCAGTCTTTCGAACTCCAGATGCGGTCGGTGCCGCTGGTGATGATGTACTCCTGCGCACCCGTGCCCACATCGAACGTGCACGGC
>JBDTQN010000093.1:0-8434 GCA_039932215.1 Pseudolysinimonas sp.
AGTGCTTCCCGAGTGGAACGACCTTGATCTGCATTGATCCAAATCAATGGTCTGCGCCATTGCCTAGCTAGCTCTTAACCGGGCAAGTCCGCTCAGGTGCAACATGTAAGCTTCATACTCAAACTGCTCTCCAATGGAGGCGTATGATGAAACTGCAACTCTATTGCTGTGCTTCGCTATTGGCGACTATCCCGCTTTGCAGCACTCCCGCTCTTGCTCAGACGCCAACTCAAAAACCCAACATCATCCTCATCTTGTCCGATGACTTCGGTTACGGAGACTCGGGCCCTTACGGCGGCGGCGAAAATCGGGGCCCCGCAGCCCTGACCCGCGATGTCTGTTCCGTTGTGCAGACGCCAGGTGTGATAGATCGGGTGATACCGGTTGCCGTAGCCGCTCGAGATGTAGCCGCCCGACGGGCGCGCCCACCCGTACACATTTACCCCGCCCGCTGCAGCAGCGGCGGCCGCCGCGGCGGCCAGTGCCGCCAGCCGGGCCTTCTCGCGAGCGACGACCCCCGCCTGGTAGTCGGTTTCGGTCGCTTCGCGCTTCTCGACGAGCACGGCGAGTTGCGCTTCGAGTTCGACCTGATGGTCTTGCTGCTCCTGCAGCGCGGCCTGCACCGCAGCGGTCGCCTTCTGTGCCTCGACGAGCGCCTTCTCGGCGATCACTCGCAGCTCTTCGCGTTTCTGCTCGGCGATGTCGGCCTGTTCGCTCAGCGCCTGGGCGGAGTTCTGCAGCTGCACGGCCTCGGAATACAGCTTGTCGGACTGGTCCGACAGCCGGTCCATGGTCTCGAGCCGGTAGAGCAACTGGTCGGCTGTGTCCGATTGCACGAACAGCTGCGCCACGACGTCGCCGTTGCCCGACTTGGCGAGCATCGCGAGCAGCCGCGTGGCCTGCTCTTTGGCTGCGGTGGCCTCGTCCTTCGCGGCGGTGGCCTGGGCGGTCAGCTCATCGGCGACGATCACCTGCGTGTCATACGCGTCCTGCGCCTGCTCGTAGGCCTCGCCCTTCGCGATCTCGTCAGCCTGGGCCTTCTCGAGGTCGGCCTGCAGCTGTGCCAGCAGGGCCTGGATCGCGGCGATCTGCGCCTTGGCTTTCGCCTCGTCGGCGCGCGCGGCCTTCACGTCTGCCCAGGTGGGATAGTCGATGGTCCCGGCGGCGAGCGCGGGTGCCGGTCCGCTCAGCAGCAGACCCAGCATCACCAGGGCGACGACGAGCGTGTGGATGCCCGCGCGCACGCGCGATCGTCCCGCCCCACGCTCGGTCCCCATGGCCTGCCTCTCTCAACCAGTACTTGAGGGTATGCGAGGGTGCTGCCCGCGCCGCGGCACGACACGTAGGCTCGCCACGTGCCCACACCGTTCCTCATCGACGCCGGCGGCGATGTCGCCATCACTCCCCGCGAGGGCGAACGCGCCGCGGTCGCGGCCGAGGAGGCCGGTTACGACGGCACGATCGTCCCCGAGACCCAACACGACCCGTTCGTCGCGCTCGCCCTCGCGGCGCGCAGCACCGAGCGCATCACCCTGACCAGCGGGATCGCGGTTGCCTTCGCGCGCAGCCCGATGACGACCGCGATGGCCGCCAACGACATCCACGACCTGTCGCAGGGCCGGTTCGTGCTCGGGCTGGGCTCGCAGGTGAAGGCGCACATCGAGCGTCGGTTCTCGATGCCGTGGTCGCACCCGGCCGCCCGCATGCAGGAATACATCGAGGCCCTCCGCGCCATCTGGCACGCCTGGGCCACCGGCGAGCGACTGAAGTTCACCGGCGAGTTCTACACGCACACGCTGATGAGCCCGTTCTTCGACCCCGGGCCCAACCCGCACGGCAACCCGCCTGTCTGGGTCGCCGCCGTCGGCGACCTCATGGCCGAGACCGCAGGGCGCGTCGCCGACGGCGTCATCGCGCACGGTTTCACGACCCGGCGCTACCTCGCCGAGGTCAGCATCCCGGCGATCAAACGGGGTCAGGATGCCGCGGCCCGCTCGGGCGAACACCTGGGCTTGAGCGTGTCCCCGTTCGTCGCACTCGGCCATGACCAGGCGACGCTCGACGCCGCCGTCGCCGCGGTGCGCGGCCAGGTCGCCTTCTACGCGTCGACCCCCGCCTACCGCGGCGTCATGGAGTTGCACGGCTGGGAAGAGACCGCCGACCAGCTCCACGCGTTGTCGACCCGCGGTGGCTGGGCCGAGATGGGCGCGCTCGTCACCGACGAGATCGTCGGCGAGTTCGCCGCGATCGGGACCCCCGCCGAGGTGGCGTCAGCGCTGACAGAGCGGTTCTCGGGACTCGCGACGCGGATGTCGTTCTACGCGCCGTACGAGGTGCCGGCCGAGGTCTGGGCCGAACTGCTCGCGGCGATGCGCGGCTAGGTCAGCGCAGCGACCGCTGCGTCGAGAACCTCGGCGGGCGGTGGGGCGACATCGATCGTCGCGCCGAGCTCATCGATACCGAGCGGTTCGAGGATCGCGAGCTGCGAGTCCAGCAGCGCCGGCGGCATGAAGTGGCCCTCGCGGTGGGCGAGATGCTCGCGCAGCACCTCCTCGATCGCGTCGAGGTGCACGAAGAAGGTGTCGGCGGCGACGGCGCGGATCGCGTCACGATACGACCGCGTGAGCGCTGAGCAGGCGACGACGACGCCCGGCTCCGGCGCTGCGGCGAGCGCGTTTCCGACCAGTGCGAGCCAGGGCCAGCGATCGTCATCGGTCAGCGGGGTGCCTGCCGTCATCTTCGCGACGTTCGCCGCCGGATGAAGGTCGTCGGCATCCACGAATCGCAGCCCGAGTCTCGCGGCCAGTGCGATGCCGACCGTCGTCTTGCCCGCTCCCGAGACACCCATGACCACTACGCGCAGCATGGGTCTATTCAACCTCGTCAGATCGTGCGGGGGGCCTTCGCGAGGTTCGCGATGAGCTCGTCGCGGTTCTGGCGCACGACGTAGGCCGGACGGTCTCGCTCGAAGCGCCACGATTCGCTGAGCGGCGACACGTCGACCGTGTCGAAGCCGATCCGGTCGTAGAGGTCGGCCACGAAGGCGGCGGCCTCGGGGTGATCGCTGGAGGTCGCGAGCGCGCGGCGGTCGGGCGTGCCCGCCGGCGAACCCGTCGTCCCGATCTGCGACGCCCCGATGTGGTTGAAACCTTTCGCCACCTTCGACGTCGGCAGGTGGTGCTGAAGGGTCCCCGTCACGGTGGCCTCGCCGCGATCGATCTCGTCGAAGTGGCCGTCGCGCTCGAAGTAGTAGTTGTTCGTGTCGATCACGATCTTGCCGGCCAGCGGCTCGACCGGGATGTCGTGGACGGCCTTGAACGGAACGGTCACCACGACCACGTCGGCGGCCGCGCCGGCGTCGGCGGCCGTCGCCGCGCGTGCCCGCGGACCCAACTCGGCGACCAGGTCGCTCAACGACTCGGGGCCCCGCGAGTTCGCGATGACGACGTCGTCGCCGAGGGCGATGACCGCCCGTGCCACTGCGCTGCCGATGTGCCCTGCCCCGATGATGCCGAATGTGGTCATGCGCATCACAACCTCGGCGCCCGCGCCCGAATTCCCGCTAGCGCTCTTCGATCACCGGTGCCGCCTCGGGCTCGGCCGTGGCGACCGGCTCGCGGCGTCGGCGGTTCACGAGGAACGAGCCGCCGATGACGAGCACGAATCCGACGATCGTCCAGATGGTGACCGGCTCGCTCAGGATGAGGGCTCCCGCCACGATCGCGACCGCGGGGTTCAGGTACGTGATCGTGGTCATGCGCATCGGCCCGACCTCGGCGACCAGCGCGAACATCAGCAGGAACGCGAGCGCACTGCACACGACCCCGAGCAGGACCACCGACAGGATCACCGGACCGGAGGGCCACTCGGTGGGGAAGCCGCCCGTGATCGCCACGATCGGAATGTAGACGATGGCCGCGATCGCGAGCGACAGGGCGACGACGCCGATCGGCGGGAGGTCGGACATCCAGCGCGACAGGATGGCGGGGCCGAGCGCGTAGCCGACGACCACGAGACCCAGCTGCGCGACGCCGATCAGGTCGGAGCCGGCGACGTCGAACCCGACCAGGGCGGCCACCCCCAGCATCCCGAGGATGATGCCCACCCAGTTGCTGCCGCTCAGCTTCGCGGGCCGCCCGAAGAAGAACGCGACGGCGACCCCGACGAGCGGGATGACCGCCAGCAGCAGCCCGGCGGTCGAGCTCGGCAGCCGCAGCTCGGCGGTGCTGAGGAAGAACCACGGGATCACGATCTCGACCAGCGTGTACACCAGCAGCGGAAGCCAGCGCTTCAGCACGACGAGCACCTGTCTGCGGTAGATCGCCAGCGGCAGCAGCAGCAGGGCGCCGAGCGCGCTGCGCCCCAGCACGACCATCGCCGGTTCGAGCTCGCCGACCGCGATCTTGATCAGCAGATAGGGGATGCCCCACGCGACCCCGAGGGCGGCGAACAGGATCACGGCGCGTTTGCTCACCGGGTCAGCCTGGCACTCACGGACGACGATCGGGCAGACACCCGCGGCGTTGGCCGGATCTGATCGGCGACTGGCGGTGATCGACTCCGGTCAGGCGCCGAGCTCGCGGATGGTCAGCAGCTGGTGCGCGACACCCACGGCACCCTCGGTGTCGTGCAGCACCGTCGCCGTCAGTCCCTGCCCGGTCGTGCCGTAGATCTGCGTCGTGTCGAGTCCGACCGGTCGGCCGACGGGCTGCCGGTACAGGTGGATGGTGAGGTCGACATTCGGGAACGCCCAGACCTGCGGATCCTCCCGCACCGCGATGCCGTTCGCCGTGTCGACAAGAGAGAGGAACGACGCGTGCGCGCTCACCGCCTCCCCGGCGACCAGGTCGTAGTCGCTGTGCAGCCACGCGGCGGTGCGCCCCGGCTGCGGCTGCGACACGGGCCGCACGTCGAGCGAGTTGACGAAGCCGCCCGTCCACTTGTCGGTCATCGACCAGCCGGTCGACGGGCCGGGCGCCGGCATCGGCTCGGGCGCGCCACCGGCGACGGATGCGGTGTCGAAGTCGGCGAGGAACCAGGCCCGCGCCCGCACGGCCGTGCGGCCCGCGATCGTCGCGGTCGCCTCCACGAGTTCGATCGTGCGACCCGGCCGCACCGTCTCGACCGCGATCTCGCATTCCGACGTCGCCAAGAACCCGAGGATGTCGAAGCTGACCCGGCCGAGGGCCAGCGGCGGCGAGCCCGCCGCTGCACGATGCAGATCGATCGCGTGCACGAGCAAACCGCCGAGGGGTGCGAAGTGCAACTCCTCCGGGCTCCAGGCCCCGCCGGCGTACTCGGTCGGCAGGTAACGGTGTTCCGCGACGCGGTCGTAGTACGCGGCGGAGGTCATCGCACGATCATCCCTCAGCCGCCCGCACCGCGGCCACATGGATGCCGCGCGCCGAGGTCGGGTACCGCGCGAGCATCGCGCGTACCTCCTCGGCGTCGACGTCGGCGCCGAACAGCTCGGTGTGGGGTTCCATGCGGATCCCCTCCGCGAGCGGGCCGGCGATCACCGGATCGAAACCGAGGTCGTCGACGAGGCGCGAGACCGTCGCCAGGTCGGCCGCGTCATCCCCCGCGATCGCGATCGCCTTGCGACCCGGTTCGCCGGCCGGCCGCGTCTGCTCGTCGAGGTCGTGGTAGCCCATGTGGTTGAACGCCTTCACCACCCGCGACTCGGGCAGGTACGCCTGCACGAGCTCGCTCGACGAGGTGCGCACGTCGGTCAGGTCGTCGCGGAATCCGTCGATCTCCCACCAGTAGTTCATGGCGTCGATGACGAGCTTGCCCCGCAGCGCATCGACCGGGATGCTGCGGTACTTGCCCAGCGGAAGCGCGAGCAGCACGAGGTCGGCCTGCTGAGCGGCCTCGCGCGCGGTCATCGCCTCGGCGCCGAGCGCCAGCACATCGACGATCAGCGAGATCTTCTTCGGGTCGCCCGAGCCGGCGATCAGGACGCGGTAGCCGGCCTTGACCGCAAGGCGAGCGAGCACGGTGCCGACCTTGCCGGCGCCCAGGATGGCGAGGGTGGTGGGCACCTCAGGATGGTAGCCGCAACCCCGCCATTCCGCCGTCGACGGCGAGCAGCGTTCCGGTCGTCGACGACGACGCCGGCGAGGCCAGGTAGGCGATCGCGTGCGCGACCTCGGCGGCGGTCACCAGCCGGCCCATCGGCTGCCGCGCCTTCAGCATGGCCGCCGCAGCATCCGGATCGTCTGCCGCGCCGAGCAGCCGCCCCACCCACGGGGTGTCGGCGGTGCCGGGGGTGACCGCGTTGACGCGGATGCCCTCTTTCACGTGATCCGCCGCCATTGCCAGGGTGAGCGCCGCGACCGCACCCTTGCTCGCCGAGTACAGCGCGCGGTTCGGCACCCCGACCGCCGCGACCACCGAGCAGGTGTTGACGATGGCGGCGCGCGCAGACTCCCGCAGGTGCGGCAGGGCGGCGCGAGTGACGCGGGCGATTCCGACGACGTTCACGTCAAGCACCCGGTGCCACTCGTCGTCGTCGTTCGCGGCGATGTCGCCCGTCGCCCCGATGCCGGCGTTGTTGATCACGATGTCGAGTTCGCCGAACTTCACAACGACCGCCTCGACGGCTGCGTCTACCTGGCCGGCATCGCTGATATCGCAGGCCACCCCGAACAAGCCCTCGGGCACCGCTGAGATGTCGCGATCGAGCACAGCCACCCGTGCGCCGCGCTCGGCGAGCAGAGCCGCGGTCGCCGCCCCGATGCCGCTCGCACCACCGGTGACGATCGCCACCGCTCCGTCGAAATCGGTCATGTCATTCCTTTTACTAGTAGGTCGCGCGTCCGCCGCTGATGTCGTAGACCGCGCCGGTCGAGAAGCTCACCTCGTCCGAGGCCAGCCACGCGACGAGCGCGGCGACCTCCGCGGGCTGACCCAACCGCCCCATGGGAATGAGTGACGTGAGGTGAGCGAGCACTTCGGGGCTGTTCGTCGCATTCATCGGCGTCTCGATCACGGCGGGGGCGATCGCATTCACCAGCACGCCCGACTTCGCCAGCTCTTTGCCGAGCGACTTCGTCATGCCGATCATGGCGGCCTTGCTCGCCGAGTACGCGCTCAGGTTCGGGTTGCCGTCTTTGCCGGCCATGCTCGCCATGCTGACGATGCGTCCCCAGCCGCGCTCCACCATGCCGGGCACGACCGCGCGCGTCATCGAGAAGAGCCCGTGCACGTTCACGTCGAACGTGTGGGTCCACTCCTCGAACGACGTCTCCCACAGCGGCTTGTTGGGGCCGACGATGCCGGCGCTGTTGATCAGGATGTCGACCCGGCCGACCGAGGCGACCGCGGCATCCACGGCGGTCGGGTCGGTGATGTCGATGACCACGTCGGCGCCCGCCGCGACATCGAACGTGACGACCTCGACTCCGTCGGTGCGCAGCCGTGCGGTGCACGCCTCGCCCAGGCCGCTCATGCCGCCGGTGACGATGGCGCGCCTAGTGGGACTCACGGCTCACCTTGCTGCCACTCGACCCGACCAAGAAGTCGAGGTCGGCGCCGGTGTCGGCCTGCATGACGTGGTCGACGTAGAGCTTCTCCCAGCCGCGTGCCGGGGCCGCGTACGCCGCCTCGCTCGCGGGTGTCTGCGACCGGGCCTGCAGCTCGGCGTCGCTGACATCCATGCTCAGGATGCGGTTCTCGACATCGACGGTGATGATGTCGCCGGTGCGCACGAACGCGAGCGGGCCGCCCGCCGCCGCCTCGGGCGCGACGTGCAGAATCACGGTGCCGTATGCCGTTCCCGACATACGTGCATCGCTGATGCGCACCATGTCGCGCACCCCCTGCTCGAGCAGCTTGCGCGGCAACGGCATGTTGCCGACCTCGGGCATGCCCGGGTAGCCCTTGGGCCCGCAGCCGCGCAGCACGAGCACCGAGTCGGCCGTGACCTCGAGGCCGGGATCGTCGATGCGGGCGCGCATGTCTTCGATCGAGTCGAACACGACGGCGGGGCCGACGTGCTGCAGCAGCTCGGGCGTCGCGGCGGCCGGCTTCACGATGGCGCCACGCGGTGCGAGGTTGCCGCGCAGCACCGCGATGCCGGCGTCGGGCATGAGCGGCGCGTCCCGCGGCCAAATCACGGAGTCGTCGAAGACCGGCTGGTCGTGAAGGTAGGAAACAAGGGGTTTTCCCGTGACCGTGATCGGTTCGGGGTGCAGCATCTCCTTGATTTGGGACAGGAGGGCGAGCACGCCGCCAGCGCGGAACAGGTCGTCCATCAGGAACTCCCCGCTCGGCTGCAGGTTCGCCATGACCGGCACCCCGCTGCCCGCCGCGTCGAAGTCGTCGAGCGTCAGGTCGATGCCGAGTCGCCCGGCGATGGCCAGCAGGTGCACGACCGAGTTCGTCGATCCGCCGACCGCCGCGACGGCGATGATCGCGTTGAGGAACGACT
>JBDTQN010000094.1:0-8427 GCA_039932215.1 Pseudolysinimonas sp.
CTCCGAGTCTATAACCACACAGGGCGCCCGCCTTCCGGCGGACGCCCTGTGTTGAGGCTGATTTTCTCGGTCTAGTGGAACGAGTCTCCACACGCGCACGAACCCTGTGCGTTGGGGTTGTCGATCGTGAAGCCCTGCTTCTGAATGGTGTCTTCGAAGTCGATCGAGGCGCCAGTCAGGTACGGCACGCTCATCTTGTCGACAACGACCTCGACGCCATCGAAATCGCGGGTCGCATCGCCGTCGAGCAGACGCTCGTCGAAGTAGAGCTGGTAGATCAGACCGGAGCATCCGCCGGGCTGAACGGCGACGCGCAGACGCAGGTCGTCGCGGCCCTCTTGCTCGAGCAGGCTGCGCACCTTGTCGGCGGCGGTGGCGGAGAGGCCAACTTCGTGCGTGGCCACAGCGGTGTCTGTCATGTCAACGATTCTACGCCCGCGCGTTGAGCCGTGCCAGCAAGAGGGCCTCGGAGAGGATCGCGTGCCGGAATGTGGGCAGGTGCAGCGACTCGTTCGGGCTGTGCGCGCGGGCGTCGGGATCCTCCACGCCGGTGATGAGGATCTGCGCCGACGGATACCGGTCGACGAGGTCGGCGATGAACGGGATGGACCCGCCCGACCCCATCAGGACCGGCTTCTTGCCGAATGCCTCGTGCATCGCATCCAGCGCATCTTCTGCCGCCCACCCGCTCGTGTCGACCAGGAAGGGCTCGCCGAGGTCGAGGTCTTCGATCTGGATCTGAGCGCCGTGCGGCACGTGCTCCATGATGTGTGCCTGCAGGATCTCGAAGTAGTCGCGCGCGTTCTGCCCCGGTGCGACGCGGGCGCTGACCCGCACACGGACGCTCGGGATCAGGGTGTTGGAGGCATTGCGCACGCTCGGAGCGTCGATGCCGGTCACCGTGATAGCCGGCTGATACCAGGTGCGCGACAGCAGGTCGCCCGTACCGATCGGCTCGACGCCGTCGAGCAGGCCGGTCTCCTCGCGCAGCTGCGCTTCGCCGTACTCGGGTGTGTCGGCCTCGTGGCTGCGCAGTCCCTTGACGGCGACGGAGCCGTCTTTCTTCCAGAACGTGGCGCAGAGCTCGATCGCGGCGAGCATCGCATCCGGCACCACTCCCCCGAACTGACCGGAATGCGAGGCGTGGTCGAGGGTCGAGACGCGCATGTTGAACGCGACCGCTCCGCGGAGGCCGACCGTGAGGGCCGGCGTCTCGAGGTCCCAGTTGCCCGAGTCGGCGACGACGATGGCGTCGGCGGCCAGGCGATCGTGGAAGCGCTCGAGGATCGCCGGGAGGGATCGGGAGCCAAACTCCTCTTCACCTTCGGCGAACAGGATGATGCCCACATCGGGGTCGGAGTCGACCGTGAGCAGTGCCCGGATGGCGCCGATGTGCGCCATGACCCCTGCCTTGTCGTCGGCGGCTCCTCGCCCGTAGAGACGGTCGCCGCGGAGCGTGGGCTCGTAGGGCAGGGAGTTCCAGTCGTCGTCCTCTCCGGGCGGCTGCACGTCGTGGTGCGCGTACAGGAGCACGGTCGGGCGGCCGTTGCGCGCGGAGCGTGTGGCGATCACGGCGGGCAGGCCGAGTTGGCCCGAATCGGGGATAGGCAGCCGCACGACGTCGACCGCGTCGAAGACGCCCGTTCCGCGGGCGAGCTCGGCCACCCGCTCTGCGCTGGCGACGACGTGGTCGTGATCGAACCCGTCCCACGACACCGATGGGATGCGGACCAGATCCGACAGGTCGGCGACCGAGGTCGGGAATCCGGCATCCACCGCCTCGCGGAGAGCGTCGGCGTGCGGACTGGTGGTCGCCTCGTGGGCGTCGTGGTGCTTGGCCATGGGATGATCTTTCCATGGCGAAGACCCCGTCCCCCCAGCCCGTCGAGAACGACGACGTAGTCGTTCCGCCGACCAAGGGTCACGCGACCCCCTCCCGCAAAGAGCAGGAGGCCGCCCGCAAGCGCCCTCTGGTGCCCACCGACCGCAAGCTGGCGGCGCGCCAGTCGCGTGGTCAGGTGCAGGCCGCACGTGAACGCGCACGCATCGGCATGGCTGCCGGCGAAGAGAAGTACCTGCCCGCCCGCGACAAGGGCCCGCAGAAGCGCTACGTGCGCGACTACATCGACGCCCGCTGGAGCCTCGGCGAGGTGCTCCTCCCCCTGCTGGTGCTCACGATCCTGAGCTACTTCTTCGAGTCCATCGCGCCGTACGTGCTCATCGCGGTCTGGGGAGTCATCGCCGTGCTCGCCGTCGAGGGCATCGTCGTGGGCGTGCTGCTGCGCCGCAAGCTCGCCGCCAAGTTCGGCGCGGGCAAGGTCGAGCGCGGCGTCAGCTGGTACGCGTTCATGCGCATGATCCAGATGCGCGTGCTGCGCCTGCCGAAGCCGCAGGTCAAGCGCGGGCAGTACCCGAGCTAGGGTCTGCTCCGCTAGGTTGCCTGCGCAGTCGGCGCGCGGCAGCCAAGTACCTGTTCACCTCGCGCGCCCATAGCGGCCCCCGGTACAGGAACGCCGTGTAGCCCTGCACCAGCGTGGCGCCCGCCGCGAGCCGCTGGGCGACATCGGCGCCCGTCTCGACGCCTCCGGCCGAGATGATGCACATGCCGGGAGGCACAGCCGCTCGCAGGACGCGCAGCAGCTCGAGCGAGCGGGCCGCGAGCGGGGCCCCGGACAGTCCGCCGGCGCCGGCCGCCGCGACGATGCCCGGATCGGTGCGCAGCCCATCGCGCGACAGCGTGGTGTTGGTCGCGACGATGCCCGAGAGCCCGAGGCGCACCACCAGCCCGGCGATACGCCGTGCCTCGTCGTCGCCGAGGTCGGGGGCGATCTTGACCAGCACGGGGGCGCCGGCCGCGGCATCCTGAACCGCTTCGAGCAGGGGTGCCAGTTTGTCGAGCTCTTGCAGGCCGCGCAGACCGGGGGTGTTGGGCGAGCTGACATTGACCACGAGGTAGTCGGAATGCGGGGCGAGCAGGCGCGTGCTCACGAGGTAGTCGTCGATCGCGTCATCGACCTCGACGACCCGCGATTTGCCGATATTGACCCCGATCACCGGACGGTAGCGCCGGGCCGACGCGCGGCGAAGGCGCGGCGCGACGGCCTGAGCTCCCCCGTTGTTGAACCCCATGCGGTTGATCACCGCGCGGTCAGGGACGAGGCGGAAAAGTCGCGGGCGCGGATTGCCCGGCTGCGGCTGCGCAGTGACCGTGCCCACCTCGACGTGCCCGAACCCCAGCAGGCCCAGGCCCCGGATGCCACGGGCGTCTTTGTCGAACCCCGCAGCCACGCCGAACGGCGACGGGAACTCGATGCCGAGCGTGCGCACCATCAGCCCCGCGTCGGGTCGGGTCGCGGCACCGACGAGAGGGCCGATCAGTGGAAGCGCGCGGATGACCGCGAACGCCAGGTGGTGCGCGCGCTCGGGGTCGAGCCGGGACAGGAACACCCGGAAGAGGAACGCGTACATTGCCCCCAGGCTACTGGCGGTCGACAGCTTGCTCGGTGTCGGCGTCCGCTCCGGACGCGCGAAGAGTCGCAGCCTCGACCCGCAACAGCGTGATCGCCGACTCGAAGTCGTCGAGCGAGTCGAAGCCCTGGTAGACGCTGGCGAAGCGCAGGTAGGCGACCTCGTCCAGTTCGCGCAGCGGAGGCAGGATCGCGAGCCCGATGTCGTTCGCGTCGATCTGCGCCACGCCGGTGGCGCGGATGCTCTCTTCGACCTTCTGCGCCAGGAGGGCCAGATCGGTGTCACTGACGGGCCGGCCCTGGCAGGCCTTGCGCACCCCGGACACGATCTTCTCGCGGCTGAACGGCTCGACGATGCCGTCGCGTTTGATCACGCTGAGACTCGCGGTCTCGGTGGTGCTGAATCGCCTGCCGCACTCGGGGCACTGCCGGCGTCGCCGGATCGCCAACCCGTCGTCACTCGTACGCGAGTCGACGACACGGCTGTCGGGATGGCGGCAGAACGGGCAGAACATGGTGCTGCCAGGGTACCCGGAGGCCTACCGTTCGGCTGGGAAGCGGGCGTCGACCGCGTCGCCGTGGGCGGGCAGCTGCTCGGCATCGCTGAGGGCGCGGATGTCGGCACGCACCGCAGAGAGCGCGTCGTGGTCGTAGCGGATCACCTGCTGCGATCGCAGGAAGGTGGAGGCGCCGAGTCCCGAGGCGAATCGCGCCTGCCCTCCGGTGGGCAGCACGTGGTTCGACCCCGCGAGGTAGTCGCCCAGGCTGACCGGAGCGTCGGGTCCGAGGAAGATCGCGCCCGCGTTCTCGATCAGGTCGAGGGTGGCGCCCGGGTCGACGGTCTGCAATTCGAGGTGCTCGGGACCGTAGGCGTTGCTGAAGGCGGCCGCGGCGGCGATGTCATCGACGAGCACCACGGCGGACTGCCGGCCGTCGAGCGCCTCGCGCACCCGAGCCAGATGCGTGGTCGTCGCGGCGAGCCGCTCGACCTCGGCCCGCACACGTTGCGCGAGGTCGGGCGAGTCAGTCACCAGCACGGCGGCCGCCAACTCGTCATGTTCGGCCTGGCTCACCAGGTCGGCGGCGATCAGCCCCGGGTCGGCACTGCCGTCGGCGATCACCACGATCTCGGTCGGACCCGCTTCGGCGTCGATACCGACGTCGCCGCGCACCAGACGTTTCGCGGCCGCGACGAACACGTTGCCCGGACCGGTGATCAGGTCGACCGGGTCGAGTCCAAGAGACGGGATCCCGTACGCGAGGGCACCGATCGCGCCGGCACCGCCCATCGCGTAGACCTCTTCGACGCCGAGGATTCCGGCGGCGCCCAGGATCGTCGGGTGCACGCTTCCGTCGTGGTCGGCCTGCGGCGGTGAGACCAGCACGACCGATCGCACCCCGGCGACCTGGGCGGGCACGACGCTCATCACGACGCTCGACGGGTAGACGGCCTTGCCGCCGGGCACGTAGAAACCGACACGCCCGACCGGCTGCCAGCGCTGGACGACCTGCGCCCCCGGCCCGAGATCGGTGACCGCAGCGGGCGGGACCTGCGCCTCGCTCGCTCGCCGTACACGGACGACGGCGTGCTCGATGGCCGCGCGCACAGCGGGGTCGAGCGACGCGACGGCGGCGCCGATCGTGGCCGGGTCGATGCGGACCACCGCGGGACGCACGTGATCGAGCCGTTCGGCTTGATCAAGGATGGCGGCTTCACCGTGCTCGCGGACCTCGGCGATCAGGGCTGCGGCGATCTCGGTGGCAGCCGCGACATCCACCTTCGCCCTCGGCACCAGGGCGACGAATTCGGCGCGGGTGGGCCGACGGCCGCGGAGGTCGAGGGTCTGGATCATGACCCGTCCATGTTACGGGCGGGCATCCCCGGTTACGGGCCAGCGGGCGCGGCCACGGTGGGGTTGGATGAACGGGTGGATGACGTGGAGGCCTTCAAGGCCGCGTTCCGACGCCTGGCGGCCGGCGTTGCGGTCGTGACCGCGTTGCATCCGGATGGCCGGCCGGCGGGCTTCACGGCGACGTCGGTCGCCTCACTGGCCGCGATCCCCCCGATGGCGACGTTCAACATGGCGCGCAAGGCGAGTGCCTGGCCCGCGATCGAGCAGACCGAGCATGTGCTCATCCACTTTCTCGGGGTGCGCAATCGCTCCGCCGCCGAGACCCTGTCGCTCGATGCAGACGTGCGCTTCGCCGGCGACCACTGGGCGCCCGGTCCCCTCGGCTTGCCGCTGCTGAAGGACGTCCCGGCGTGGATGCTGTGCCGCATCATCGGCCGGTATCCGGTCGAAGAGAGCGCGATCGTCGCCGTGCAGATCGAGGACGGCGCTCTCGGCGACGACGACATCCCGCTGCTGTACCACGAGCGCCAGTACTGGCGGCCGGGAGACCGCGCGTAGCAGCTACACCAGGCAGTTCGGCCCGAGCAGGCTCTTCAGTTCGCCATACAGGTCGGCCGTGACGGCGACCGGGTACGGGATCTCGAACATCCGCGCGTTCTCGCCGCGCACGAGTCGCAACCGCACCTCGTTGTCGCCGCGGTGCCGGATCAGCACATCGTTGAGCGCGCTGATCACCTCGGTTGTCGCCCGGCTCTCGGCCACCGAAATCACCAGCGGACCGGACCCCAGGCTCGAGCCCGTGTCGGGCTGGAACATCGACACGGCGTGCAGGTTCATGCCGTCGTCGCGCAGGCTGACTCGGCCCTTCACGACCACGATCGAGTCGCCGATCAAGGCGGGCGCGAACTCGTGATATGTCTTGCCGAGGAACATCACGGTGATCTCGCCGCCGAAGTCCTCGACCTGCACGATGCCGTACGGATTGCCCGAGTTACGGGCCGTGCGGTGCTGCACACTGGTCACCAGACCGGCGACCGTGACGGTTTCGCCGTCGGACGCGGCCTCGCCCCCGAGCAACTCGGCGATGCTGAGCGACGCGTGGCGGGCGAGCTGCGATTCGAGTCCGGCGAGCGGGTGATCGCTGACGTACAGGCCGAGCATCTCGCGCTCGGCGGCCAGCTTCTCGCGCTTGGGCCACTCGGGGCGCTCGGGGATCGCCTCGACGGCGTGCTCCGGCTCGTCCCAGAGGCTGTCGAAGTCGAAACCGACCTGCCCGTTCGCCTCGGCGCGCTTGTCGCTCACCGCCCGATCCACAGCGCCCTCGTGAATCTCGATCAGAGCACGGCGGGTCGAGCCGAGCGAATCGAACGCGCCCGCCTTGATCAGCGACTCGACGGTTCGTTTGTTGGCGGCCTGCAGCGGCACCTTGCGCAGGAAGTCGTGGAACGAGGAGAACGCGCCCTGCCCTTCGCGCGCCGCACGGATCTGCCCCACCACGCCGAACCCGACGTTGCGGACCGCACCCATCCCGAAGCGGATGTCGTCGCCGACCGCGGCGAAGTAGCCGATCGACTCGTTCACGTCGGGGGCGAGCACCTTGATGCCCATGCGACGGCACTCGTTCAGGTACAGCGCGAGCTTGTCGCGTGCGTCGCCCACGCTCGTGAGCAGGGCGGCCATGTACTCGGCCGGGTAGTGCGCCTTCAGGTACGCCGTCCAGTAGCTGAGAACCCCATAAGCCGCCGAGTGCGCCTTGTTGAAGGCGTAGTCGGAGAACGGCACCAGGATGTCCCACAGCGTCTTGATCGCGACCGGGCTGAAGCCCCGCTCTTTCATGCCGGCACTGAAGTCGGCGTACTGCTTGTCGAGTTCCGACTTCTTCTTCTTGCCCATTGCGCGGCGCAGGATGTCGGCTTGGCCGAGCGAGAATCCGGCGACCTTCTGCGCGATCGCCATCACCTGCTCCTGGTAGATGATGAGGCCGTAGGTTCCGCCGAGGATCTCTTCGAGCGGCACCGCGAGCTCGGGGTGGATCGGCACGATCTCTTGCTGCCCGTTCTTGCGCAGCGCGTAGTTGGTGTGGGAGTTCGCACCCATCGGGCCCGGCCGGTAGAGCGCGATGACCGCAGAGACGTCTTCGAAGTTGTCGGGCTTCATCAGACGCAGCAGCGACCGCATCGGCCCGCCGTCGAGCTGGAACACGCCCAGGGTGTCGCCGCGGCCCATGAGCTCGTAGGCGGCGCGGTCGTCGAGCTCGAGCTCTTCGAGAACGGGCCGGATGCCGCGGTTGGCCGCGATGTTGTCGAGGGCGTCGTCGATGATGGTCAGGTTGCGCAGCCCGAGGAAGTCCATCTTCACGAGGCCGAGAGCCTCAGAGGCCGGGAAGTCGAACTGCGTGACGATCTGGCCGTCCTGCTCGCGGCGCATGATCGGGATGATGTCGATCAGCGGCTCGCTCGACATGATCACGCCCGCCGCGTGCACGCCCCACTGGCGCTTCAGGTTCTCGATGCCGAGCGCCGTCTCGAAGACCTTGGCGGCCTCCGGGTCGGCCTCGACGAGGGCGCGGATGTCGCCCGCCTCTTTGTAGCGCTCGGAGGTCTTCTCGGTCACGTCGCCGAGCGACATGTCTTTGCCCATCACCGGCGGGGGGAAAGCCTTGGTGAGCTTCTCGCCCACCGAAAACGGCATCCCGAGCACTCGCGCGCTGTCTTTCATGGCCTGCTTGGCTTTGATCGTGCCGTAGGTGACGATCTGCGCGACCCGCTCCTCGCCATATTTGTCGGTGACATAGCGAATGACCTCGCCGCGCCGGCGCTCGTCGAAGTCGACGTCGAAGTCGGGCATCGAGACGCGGTCGGGGTTCAGGAACCGCTCGAAGATCAAACCGTGCCTCAGCGGGTCGAGGTCGGTGATGCGCATCGCATAGGCGGCCATCGACCCCGCGCCCGAACCACGGCCCGGTCCGACCCGGATGCCCTGCTCGCGCGCCCACCTGATGAAGTCGGCGACGACCAGGAAGTAGCCGGGGAACCCCATCTGAAGGATGACCTGGATCTCGTAGTCGGCCTGCGTGCGCACCTCGGCGGGGACTCCGGCCGGGTACC
>JBDTQN010000095.1:0-8388 GCA_039932215.1 Pseudolysinimonas sp.
TCCGACGAGTGCTCGCTCGTCTCGGTCGGGTAGTAGCCCAGGCGCGTGTACATCTCGACGCGCACCCGCCGCGACAGCTCTGGGTCGGCCGCGATCGCTGCGTCGAGTCGCGGATACAGCGACTCGCCCTGGTGCGACCATTCGTACAGCCAGGCCTGGTGGTTCACGCCGGCGGCGCGGTAGCGGGTCTCGTCGAACGGCACGCCGACCAGTTCGCAGAGGTCTTTCACCGTCCAGTACACGCTGTGGCACAGGCCGGCGGTGCGTTGCGCGGGGGCGACGACCGACATCCACCAGACGTTCATCGCCATCGGGTTGGTGTAGTTCAGGAACCAGGCGTCGGGGCACAGCTCTGCCAGGTCGCGGGCGAGTTGCGACAGCACCGGGAAGGTGCGCAGCGCCCGGAACACGCCGCCGATCCCGGTCGTGTCGCCGATCGTCTGACGCAGCCCGAACGACGCCGGCAGCTCGAGGTCGATGCGGGTCGCGTCGATCCCGCCCACCTGGATCATGTTGACGACGAAGTCGGCGCCGTCGAGCGCGGCCCGTCGGTCGGTGGTTGCCTGCACGTTCGGGGCGCGACCGAAGCGTTCGGCGACCTGCAGGCAGGTGCCGAGCGCGACATCCAGCCGCGACTGATCGATGTCGTACAGCACCAGGTCGATGGCGGGCAGGTCGTCGAACCGCATCAGGTCGGTGACCAGCTCGCGGGTGAACACCACGCTTCCGGCACCGATGAACACCACACGCGTCGGACGGACTGAGCCTGTCGAAGTCATGGGCACGATCCTGACGGGGAGTGAGCGATACGCGCAACAGAATGAGCACTATCTCGCTAAGGTGATCACCGAGATTGCGCGGTTCGCGCGCAAATCCTCTCTCCGCGGAAGGATGCCAGCCATGCGAGCGATGTACGCCGACCGCGATGCCCCCGCCTCATCCGGCAAACGCTCGCGCCGGATGGCCGCCATCCTCGACCTGCTCGCCGAGCGCGGCACCGTCACCCTTGCCGAGCTCTCGAGCACGCTCGGCATCTCGCCGGCCACCGCCCGCCGCGATCTGTCGGACATGAGCGACCAGCGCCTGCTGCTGCGCACCCACGGCGGCGCGCGACTGATCGAGGCACGCGCCGAACTCCCCGTCGCCCTTCGTGACACCCGAAACCAGGAGGCGAAACGCGCCATCGCCGCCGCGGTCGCCGAAGTCATCCCGCGGCAGCGCTACGCCGTCGCCCTCTGCGGCGGCACCACCACGGCGAGCGTCGCACGCGCCCTCGCCGGGCACGACGAACTCACCATCGTCACCAACTCGCTGACCATCGCGCAGCTGGTCACGCGCCATCCGCAGCTCAAGGTGGTGATGACCGGCGGCATCCTGCGGCCCGAGTCGCTCGAACTGGTCGGGGTGCTGGCCGAGAACACGTTCAACGCGATCAACCTCGGCGCCGCCATCGTCGGGACCGACGGCATGACGGCGGCCGGCGGGGTGACCACGCACGACGAGACCGAGGCGCGTACCAACAACGCCATGGTCACGCACGCGCAGCGGGTGATCGTTGTCGCCGACGGCTCCAAGATCGGCAAGCTCGCGCTCGCACAGGTCGCCACCATCGACCAGGTCGACCTGCTGGTCACCGACTCGAGTGCCGACCCGGTGGCTCTGGATGCGATCCGGGCCGCGGGCGTCGACGTGCGCGTCGTGCAGGTGGCCGGCTAGCTGTCCCTCAGTGCGCGGCCGCGCGCAGGCGCGCCCGGTCGGTGGACAGCACGAACGCGAGAGCGATCGCGACGCCGACGACGAGGCCCCACGGCAGCGCGGCGACCCCGAGCACGTCGAGCACCACGCCGCCCAGGAGGGCTCCGCCGGCGATCGCGATGTTGAACGAGATCGTCAGCCAGGCCGACGCGGTGTCGCGCAGGCGCAGGGAGGCCGACTGCAGCATCCGGGCCTGGATCAGCGACGGCAGCCCGCCGAAGAAGACGCCCCAGGCGATTCCGCCGGCGATCGTCGCCGGGATCGAACCCGGGCCGAACACGGCGAGGGCGGAGACCCCGAGGATGACACCCACCAGCATGACGAACACGGCCGATCGCGGCCACCGGTCGCCGACGATGCCGGCGGCGACGAGGCCGACGGCTCCCGCGGCACCGTTGACGACCAGCACCAGGCTCACCGCGTCGGGCGGGATCGTGCCGACATCCGTCAGCCACGGGACGATGTAGGTGCTGAGCGTGTTCTGCCCTGTGATCAGCAGCACGACGGTCAGGCACACGATGACGATCGCCGGGACCGTGCGATCCTGCCGCGCGGGAACCAGGATCTCGCCGGTCGCCAACGGCACCAGATGCTGCACCGGCGGGAGGAAGAGCACGACCAGCAGCAGGAACACGAGCACGATACCGCCGACCGCCGCGAACGCCAGCCGCCAGCCGAGCGCGTGACCGAGGGCCGTGCCCAGCGGCACGCCGAAGATGAACGCTGCCGTTCCACCCGCGGCCGTGACCGAGATCGCGCGGGCGAGCTGCTCGCGCGGGACCATCCGCGACGCGTACGGCGCCGTCACCGACCAGAACAGTCCGTGCGCCGAGCCCGCGAGAATGCGCGACGCAACCAGCACCTCGTAGTTGGGGGCCGCCGCGCCGATCACCATCGCGACAGAGAACACGGCGAGAAGCATGATCATCAGCGGCTTGCGCGGAAAGCGCGTCGTCAATGAGGTGAGCGGCACGGCGGTGACCACCACGGTGACCGCGAAGATCGTGACCAGCAGCCCGATCTGCGACAGCGAGACACCGAGCTCGGCGGCCATCTCGGGCAGCAGGCCGGTCGGCAGGAATTCGCTGGTGACGACGACGAAGATCGCCCCGGAGATGACTGCGAGCCGGAAGAGCGGGAACGGCGGAGCGGTCATTGTTTCAACGATAACGTTGCGGAATGCCGAACGATTCCACGCACTGGATCGTCACCCTGGTCTGCCGCGACCAGCCCGGCATCGTGCACGCGGTGAGCGGCGCGATCGTCGAGGCGGCCGGCAACATCACCGAGTCGCAGCAGTTCTCGAGCGACGACACCGGCACGTTCTTCATGCGCCTGCAGGTTGAGTCCTCCGTCAGCCGCGAGGCGTTCGAGTCCGCGCTCATCCCGGTCACCGAGCGGTACGGGATGACCTGGCAGCTCGACGTGGTCGGTCGCCCCCTGCGCACCCTGGTGCTGGTCTCGACCGCCGCGCACTGCCTGAACGACCTGCTCTTCCGGCAGCGGGCCGGGCAGCTGCCCGTCGAGATCCCGCTCGTGCTGGCGAACCATCGCGAGCTGGCCGAGCTGGCCGCGTTCTACGGGGTGCCGTTCGAGGCGCACCCGGTCACCGGCACCGAGCAGAAGGCCGCGTTCGAGCGCCGCGTGCTCGACGCGGTCGACGAGCACGACATCGAGCTCGTCGTTCTGGCCCGGTACATGCAGATCCTGTCTCCCGAACTGTGCGCGACGCTCAGCGGCCGCATCATCAACATCCACCACTCGTTCCTGCCCGGATTCAAGGGCGCCAACCCCTACAAGCAGGCGCACGCGCGCGGGGTGAAGATCATCGGCGCGACCGCTCACTTCGTCACGAGCGACCTCGATGAGGGCCCGATCATCGAGCAGAACATCGTGCGGGTCGACCACACCCGCACCCCCGCCGAACTGGTGGCGATCGGGCAGGACGAGGAGTCCCGCACGCTCACCCAGGCGGTCAAGTGGTTCGCCGAAGACCGGGTGCTGCTCGACGGCGCGAGGACGATCATCTTCACATGACGACTCTGCTGCGCAACGCCACCGCGGTCGACGAGCGCGGTGAGGTCGCCGACGCCTGGGTGCTGCTCGACGGCTCGACGATCGTGGCCACCGGTTCGGGGCCGGGGGCTCCGGATGCCGCGCAGACCGTCGACCTGGACGGCGCGATCATCACGCCCGGCTTCATCGATCTGCACGGGCACGGTGCGGGCGGCCACGCGTTCGACGACGGTGGAGAAGAGCTCGCGGCGGCCCTCGCCGTGCATCGCGCCCACGGCACGACGCGCAGCGTGGTCAGCATCGTCACCAACCCGCTCGCCGAGGTGCGCGAACGCCTGGCCGAGGTCGCCGCGCTGACGGCGGCGGATCCGCTCGTTCTGGGCTCGCACCTCGAGGGGCCGTTCCTCGCCCGCGAGCGACGCGGTGCCCATAACCCCGGCTTCCTGCGGTCGCCCGATCAGGCGACGCTCGACGAGTTGCTCACCGCCGCGGCGGGGACGATGCGACAGATCACGCTCGCCCCCGAGCTTCCCGGCGGGCTGGACGCGGTCGCGCAGCTCACCGGGTCCGGCGTCGTCGTGGCCATCGGGCACACCGAGGCCGATCTGGACACGACGCGTGCGGCGTTCGATGCCGGCGCGCGCATCCTGACCCATGTCTTCAATGCCATGCCCGGCATCCATCATCGCGACCCCGGCCCGGTGGTGGCGGGCATCGACGACCCGCGCGTCACTCTCGAGCTGGTGCTCGACGGCCACCACGTGCACCCGGATGTCGCCGAGATGCTGTTCCGCGCGGCGCCGGGAAGGGTGGCACTGATCACCGATTCGATGGCGGCGGCGGCCTCTGCCGACGGCGACTACCGTCTCGGCTCGCTCAACGTCAGCGTGCGCGACGGACTCGCGGTGCTGTCGGGCACGTCGACGATCGCCGGCTCGACGCTCACCCAGGACGCCGCGCTGCGCAACGCCATCGCCCTCTCTGCGGTGTCGCGGGTCGACGCGGTCGCCGCTCTCACGGCGACGCCCGCTCGCGCGCTCGGTCTCGGTTCCCAGCTAGGCCTGCTCGAGGCCGGTTACGCTGCCGACGTCGTCGTGCTCGACGAGACGCTTCACGTCACCGGCGTGTGGGCGGCCGGCACGCGACTCGTCTAGGGAGCCTCCGTGTATGCAGTACCCGACCAGTCGGGGCGACGCATCATCGTCACCGGCGCCAACAGCGGTACCGGCCGAGAGGCGACACAGCGTCTTGCTGCCGCGGGCGCCGAGGTCGTGATGGCCGTGCGCACCGTCTCGAAGGGCGAGGCTGCACGCGACGAGATCCTGGATGCCGTGCCCGGCGCCCAGCTCGAGGTGCGGCACCTCGACCTCGCCGACCTCGCCTCGGTGCGCACGTTCGCCGCCGGAATCGACCGGGTCGACACCCTGGTCAACAACGCCGGCGTGATGGCCCCGCCCACGCGCTTCGAGACGGTCGATGGGTTCGAGCTGCAGCTCGGCAGCGACTACCTCGGGCCGTTCGCGCTGACCGAGTTGCTGCTGCCTCGGCTGCTCGAGGCTTCTGCCCCACGCGTCGTGACGATGGCGAGCATCATTGCCGACATCGGGCGCATCCATCTCGACGACCTGAACGGCGTGCGGCGCAGATACGTGCCGTTCCGGGAATATGGCCAGGCGAAGCTCGCCGACCTGCTGCTGGCCACGCGCCTGGCCGAGATCGCGCGTGAACGCGGGTGGGATCTGCGCAGCATGGCGGCGCACCCGGGCTACACCCGCACCAACCTGCAGACCGCGGGCGCGAACCTCGGCCGCGACAAGCAGCGGCAGCCGTCGACGCGCACACCGTTCTACTCGCAGGATGTGGCGCAGGGCACCGAGCCGATGCTGGTCGCGATCGCCGATCCGTCCGCCGAGAACGGGGCGTACTACGGCCCGCGGTGGTACACCCGCGGCCCGGCGAAGCGCATCCGGCGTCTCCCCCGCAGCTGGCACCGCGCCGACGGGGCCGCGCTCTGGGCGGCGGCCGAGAAGCTGACGGGCACCTCGCTGGCCTAGGCCTTCGGCGCCAGCAGCACGTCGAGTATCGTCGCGCTCAGGTCGCGTGCGGCACCGAAGACGGCTCCCGCTCCCCCGCGTCGCAGCTGCTCGAGCCCCAGCACGACGGCGACGGCGGCGACGGCTCTGCGTCGCGCCTCGTCCGGGTCGATGCCCAGCTCGACGAGTGCCGCCGCGACGTATCCGACCCGGCGTGCGGTGACCCGCTTGACGACCTGCCCGACGCCTTCGGCGACGGCGTCGGCGTAGAGCCGGTGCTCACCCGGCATCTGCCGCCGGCCGACGGCGCCGAAGAGCACCTCGAGCCGGGACCGCGGATCCGGGGCGCGATCGGCGAGCTCGATGAAGGTGTCGGTCTCCTCGTGCTCCCAGCGTTCCATCACGGCGGCGACGAGGGCCGCCCGATCGGCGAAATGCCAGTAGAACGAGCCTTTGGTGGCGCCCAGGTCGCGCGCCAGGGCCTCGACCCGCAGGCCGTGAAAGCCCTCCTCACGGAAGCGCGCGTACGCGGCGTCGAGCCAGTCGGCTGCCGATCTGCGCGAAGTACTTGCCACGACCATACGGTAGCGTATATATTTCCATACGCCCCGGTATGGTGCCGGGAGAATTGGTTCAGATATCGATGACCGCCATTTGGTCGATCGCACTGCGTGACATCCCGGCGCCGGACTATGCCGAGGCCACCATCGTCTCCATCGAGCCCGGCGGCTCAATGGACCCGGCCGCCTGGGCGCGCCGAATCTTTTCCTCCAGCGACATGCCGTTCTGGGTGGCCGCCGCGCTCGGCATCCGTCAGGCCCTCGTGCCGCTCCTGGGCGTGAATCGTGCACCGCGCGACACGTTCCACATCCGTGAGCACGGCGACGACGAGGTGCTGATCGCCTACGACGACCGTCACCTCGACTTCCGTTGTGGCGTCGCCGTCGACGAAGACGCCCGCCTGCTCAGGGTGACGACCACGGTCCGCCTCCACGGCATCCGGGGTCGGCTGTACTTCGTGCCGGTGCGCCTCGCGCACCCGATCGTGCTGCGCGCCATGGTGCGGGCCGCCGCACGCAGCTGGCGCAGCCCCGCGTTCTAGCTACCGCTCGAATTCGAGCCGGTTGTCCCAGGCGAATCGGTAGTAGTCGGCGTGCGCGAGCTGCGCGGCGGCCGGCTCGTCGACGATGACCGTCACCAGCGGGTGCAACTGGATGGCGGAGCCGGGCAGCGATGACGACACCGGCCCCTCGACGGCGCCCGCGATCGCGGCGGCCTTCCCCTCGCCGAACGCCAACAGCACCAGGTGCCGAGCGTCGAGGATGGTGCCGAGCCCCTGCGTCAGGCAGTGCCGCGGCACCTGGTCTGGTGAGTCGAAGAAGCGCGCGTTGTCGGCACGGGTCTGCTCGGTGAGGGTCTTCACGCGGGTGCGTGAGACGAGCGAGGAGCCGGGCTCGTTGAATCCGATGTGGCCGGTGCGGCCGATGCCGAGCACCTGCAGATCGACACCTCCCGCCTCGGCGATGAGCGACTCGTACCGCTCCCCCGCCCCCTCGGTCGGACCGCCGTCATCGCCGGGCACGCGTACCAGGGCGGGGTCGAGCCCGAGCGGTTCGACGACCTCGCGCGTGATCACGGCTCGGTAGCTCTCCGGATGCCCGGCGGGCAGGCCGATGTACTCGTCGAGCGCGAAGCCGCGCACCCGCCCCAGGTCGGGCGAGCGCGCGGCGAGCGCCTTCCACACGGGAAGCGGAGTGGAACCGGTCGCGAGGCCGAGCACCGCGTCTGGTCTGCGGGCGACGAGGCGCCCGATGAGTTCGGCGGCGATCTCCCCGCCCTCGGCCGGGCTGCCGACGATCACGACTTCGGCCATCAGACGGCACCGGTTTCGACAGGCTCAACCACCGAGGCGGCCTCGCCGACCAGCGCCGCGCCGATCGCCGCGGCGTTGACCCCGTTCGGCACGAGGGCGACGCGTTCGGGCAGTTGCAGTGAGGCCAGGAATTCCGAGTCGGAGGCCCAGCGCTCGAGCACACCGCGCACGTCACCGAGCAGCACATCGCCGAGCGACGAGAGACCGCCGCCGATCACCACGTCATCGACGTCGACCGTGAGCACGAGCAACCGTACCGCCGCGGCGACGTTGTCGACCAGCCGGGCGCGCACCTCGATCGCGAGGGCATCGCCGGCATCCGCCGCGGCGAACAGCGCGCGCACCGGCTTGGGCTCATCGGTCGGCCACTGCCGGGCGACGGCAGAGCCGGAGGCCATCAGTTCGAGGCATCCGCGCTGGCCGCACGGGCACAGCGGTCCGGCCGGGTCGACCGGGATGTGGCCGATCTCGCCCGCGACGCCGCGCGAGCCGCGCCACAGCCGCCCGCCGAGCACCAGGCCGGCAGCAAGACCGGTGCCGAGGTTGAGGTACGCCATCGACTGGGTCGGCGTGCGGCCGAGCAGCGAGAACGCGCCGAGCGCGGCGGCGTTCACGTCATTCTCGACGCGCACGGTGCGGCCCAGGCGAGCCGCGACTCCGCTGCCGAGTTCGAGACCCGACAACCCCAGGTTCACGGCGTGCTCGACCCGG
>JBDTQN010000096.1:0-8386 GCA_039932215.1 Pseudolysinimonas sp.
GAGGCCGCCGAGATCGACCGGTTCCTCGCGCTCGCCGAGCGCCTGCCCGAGCTGACCGCCGATGAGGTCGGCGAGCTGAACGTGATCGCGTCGGGTCTGCCCGCCGCCCCGAAGGGACTCCTCTGATGGGTCGACCAAATGCAGGAGAATTGCGCGTCACAAATCACGAAACCCAGCTGTCTGCTGATCTGCCGGCCACGGCATCCTCAAATCTCCTGCATTTGATCATCGAGAGGACCCCCTGATGCTGCACTCGAGACTGACCGCCGCCGCGAAGCGGGCCGACTTCCGCGCGAAGCTCGCGTCGGGCGAACTGATCCGGATGCCGGGGGCGTTCAACCCGCTCAGCGCGCAGCTGATCCAGCAGAAGGGATTCGAGGGCGTCTACATCTCGGGAGCGGTGCTGAGCGCCGACCTGGGGCTGCCCGACATCGGGCTCACCACGCTCACCGAGGTCGCCCACCGCGGCGGCCAGATCGCGCGGGTCACCGACCTGCCGACCCTCATCGACGCCGACACCGGGTTCGGCGAGCCGATGAACGTCGCCCGCACCGTGCAGATCCTCGAAGACGCGGGCGTCTCGGGCATGCACCTCGAAGACCAGGTCAACCCGAAGCGCTGCGGTCACCTCGACGGCAAAGAGGTGGTGGATGAGACCACGGCTCTCAAGCGCATCCGGGCGGCCGTCGAGGGTCGTCGCGATCCCGACTTCCTCATCATGGCGCGCACCGACATCCGTGGCGTCGATGGTCTGCAGGCCGCCGTCGACCGTGCCAAGGCGCTCGTCGACGCGGGGGCGGACGCGATCTTTCCCGAGGCGATGGCGTCGCTCGAGGAGTTCGCGGCGATCCGCGCCGCCGTCGCGGTGCCGATCCTGGCCAACATGACCGAGTTCGGCAAGTCGCCGCTGTGGACCCACGCGCAGTTGCACGATGTCGGCGTGAACGTCGTCATCCATCCGGTCTCGCTGCTGCGGCTCGCGATGGGGGCCGCAGACCGCGCCCTCGACGTGCTCGCCGGCACCGGCACCCTCGACGGCGTGGTGCCCGAGATGCAGACCCGCTCCGACCTGTACGAGCTCATCGACTACGAGAGCTATTCCGCATTCGACGCCGGTATCTATACGTTCGATCTCACCAACAACAGGAGCGGCGCATGAGCGACAAAGAGTCCGACATCCGGAAGGGCCTGGCCGGAGTCATCGTCGACACCACCTCGGTTTCGAAGGTCAACCCCGACACCAACTCGCTGCTCTACCGCGGCTACCCCGTGCAGGAGCTCGCCGAGAAGTGCTCGTTCGAGGAGGTCGCCTACCTGCTCTGGTACGGCGAGCTGCCGACCGATCTGCAGCTGGAGCAGTTCCAGAACTTCGAACGTGCGCACCGCACGCTCGACGGCAACGTCAAGCGCGTCATCGACGAGCTGCCGCTCACCGCCCACCCGATGGATGTGGTGCGCACCGCCGTCAGCGTGATCGGCGCGAGCGACCCTGAGACGCCCGACATGCGCCGCGACGAGAACCTCGACAAGGCGAAGCGCCTGTTCGCGAAGCTCCCCGCGATCGTGGCCTACACGCAGCGCCGGCTGCGCGACCAGGACGTCGTGGAACCGCGCGACGACCTCGGGTACAGCGCGAACTTCTTGCACATGACCTTCGGCGAGGTGCCCGACCTGGTGGTGGTCAGCGCGTTCGACGTGTCGATGATCTTGTACGCCGAGCACTCGTTCAACGCGTCGACATTCACGGCGCGCGTGGTCACGAGCACGCTGGCCGACATCTACTCGGCGGTCGTTGCAGCGATCGGTGCGCTCAAGGGCCCGCTGCACGGCGGGGCGAACGAGGCCGTGATGCACATCTTCGACGAGATCGGCACGGCCGACAAAGCCGCCGGCTGGCTCGAGAACGCGCTGGCCGAGAAGCGCAAGATCATGGGGTTCGGGCACCGCGTCTACAAGAAGGGCGACTCCCGCGTCCCCACGATGAAGAAGGCGCTCGACACGCTGGTTGCGGAGTACGACGCGCAGCCGCTCGCCGACCTCTACGACGCGCTCGAGACGGCGATGGTGTCGACGAAGGGCATCGAGCCGAACCTCGACTACCCGAGCGGCCCGGCGTACAAGCTGATCGGCTTCGACACCGAGATCTTCACGCCGCTCTTCGTCGCCTCGCGGGTGACCGGCTGGACCGCACACGTGATCGAGCAGCTCGAGAGCAACGCCCTCAT
Source organism: Pseudolysinimonas sp. (assembly GCA_039932215.1). GTDB lineage: Bacteria > Actinomycetota > Actinomycetes > Actinomycetales > Microbacteriaceae > JBDSKH01. The sequence continues at coordinate 2,226 of JBDTQN010000096.1, forward strand.
CCGCCCGCTGTCGGAGTATGTCGGTCCCGAGCAGCGCGCGGTGCCCGACCGCGACAGCTAGGCGTCGAACGCACTCAGTGCGTTGCGAGCCTGTTGCCGCCGCTGTGCCCCCAGTCCGGGGGGAAGAGGGGGTGAATTCGCCCCTCGACTCCTTGAATGCACTCGCGCGGTACCGAGAGACTGGTTCCTTCTGGTCTGGGGGGATCGTGCCGTGAGCCGACGGAAGAGCTGGGGTATCGCCGTGGCGATGCTTGCTGCCGTCGCAGGCGGGATCGCCGGCGGCGTCTCGGCCATCGCCGCACCCGCCATCTTCGCGCCCGCCGGGCCCGCCGTGGCTGCGCCCGCCACGCAGGTCGAGCCCGCGGTCGACCGCACGCTCGCCGGTGCCGACGTGGCTACCGCACCGAGCGCGACCCCGGTCGCGGAGGCAGCCGAGAAGGTCGCCGAGGCGACGACCACGGATGCGGTGCCCGGTGCCGCGCCCGCCGCACAGTCCACCCCTGCCACCCCCGCCGCCGCATCCGCCGCCTGTCCCTCCAATCTCACCGGTCCGACCTCCGGCGCTCCCGGAGTGGTCTCTGCCGCCGGCGTCGCCGGCACGACGACCGCCGACCTCGACGCATTCGCTGCCGCGTACAACGCCAAGCGGGTCGCCAACTGCCTCGCTCCCGTGCCACTCGCCAACTTCCGCTACGACGCGTGCATGGAGCAGCGGCTGTTCTGGATGGCCGAGGACCCGAGCGGCGACACCAGCAGCGCGTGGGGCCACATCGGGTCGGTGCGCAGCGACGGGCTGCCCTCCGTCGGATGCGACGGGAACCTGGCCGGTGGCATGAACAACGTCGGGGCGACCTTCGCCCGCAAGTGGTGGGATTCCACGGGCCATCGCATCTCGCTCTACAACCCCGACTACACCGGAAGCATGAGCACGGTGTGCATCTATCTCGCGGTGTCGCACGGCGGCGTCCCGGACGAACCGGCCGCCTTCGCGCGGGCCGCCGCCCGCTGGGGCGCCTGCACGTAACGTGCCGGGCACCTAGGCTGGCGCGGTGACCGAACGACTGCGCTGGGGCATCCTGGGAACCGGATGGATCGCCGGCGAGATGACGGCCGACCTGGGCGTGCTCGGCTCGCCCGTGACCGCGGTCGGAAGCCGCGCGCAGCAGACGGCCGATGCCTTTGCCGCAAAGTTCGGCATCCCGCGCGCTCACGCGAGCTACGAGGCGCTCGTCGACGACCCCGAGGTCGACGTGATCTACGTTGCGACCCCGCATCCCATGCACGCGGCAGACACCCGGCTCGCCCTCGAGGCCGGCAAGCACGTCCTCGTCGAGAAGTCGTTCACGGTCAACGCCGCCGAGGCGCAAGAGTTGGTCGATCTGGCTGCCGACCGCGGGCTGGTCGTCCTCGAGGCGATGTGGACGCGCTGGCTCCCACACATGGTCCGCATCCGTGAACTGATCGCCGACGGTGCACTCGGCGACGTGCGCACCCTGATCGCCGACCACACGCAGAAGCTGCCCTCCGACCCGGCCCACCGCATCCAGAACCCCGAACTCGGCGGCGGCGCGCTGCTCGATCTGGGTATCTACCCGGTGTCGTTCGCCTGGGACCTCTTCGGCGCCCCGCAGACGATCCGCGCGAGCTCGTCGCCGACCCCCACGGGAGTCGATCGGCAGACCGCGATGCTGTTCGAGTACCCGGACGGCCGCCAGGCGGTGATGCAGTGCGCGCTCGACACGCAGGGGCCGAATACCGCCGTCATCCTGGGCACCGAGGCTCGCATCGAGATCGACCCCGTCTGGTACACGCCCACCACGTTCCGGCTGATCGCCTCCGATGACACCGTCATCGAGGAGTTCGACGGCAGCACCGCGGGGCGAGGCATGCAGTTCCAGGCCGAGGCGCTCGAGCAGCTGGTGGGGGCGGGGGCGCTCGCGGGCGACGTGCTGCCGCCCGCCGAGAGCGTCGCGATCATGGCATCGCTCGACGAGGTACGCGCACAGATCGGCCTCAGCTACCCCTCCGAGCGCTAGCGCCCAGGAGCCTGCCGGGTTCGGTCGCCTATCATTGCGGAGTGACCGACGAGCAACCTCCCTCGCGCCGCGCTGCCCGCGATGCGGGCGCAGGCAAGGCGGCGAAGCCAGCCCGCCCCCCGCGCGAGTCGCGGGCGCCACGGGTGCCGCGGCAGGCTCGTCCCGAGACCGTCGCCGCTCCGCTTCTCGATGAGAACGGCAAGCCGATCGCCCCCAAGGGCGGCATCCTCGCCGCGATTCGCAAGCATCCTCGCGCGTGGATCCTCTCGGCCGCATCCGTCGGGTTCGTGCTTCTCGGAACCGGAGCCGTGTTTGCGGGCATCGCCTTCGGCTCGACCGGCGCTCCCGCCGACACGCCCCAGCAGTCGGTCGTCGCCTCTCGACCGCAGCCGTCAGCGGCTCCGACCTCCGCCGTTCTGCGCACCTGCTCGGTGTCGGCCTTCGCGCAGGACCCGCGGCTGATGCAGCTGGTCGGCGCCGTCCGCCTGCAAGACAGCGGTGACCTGCTGTTCGACTACAAGGGCATCACCCCCGCGCGCACGGGCAGCGTGCTCAAGGTGCTGACCGCGTCGGCCGCGATCCTGCAACTGACGGCCGACTTCCAGATCACGACGAGCGTCACCGCGGGCTCGCAGCCGGGCACCGTCGTGCTCGTCGGGCGTGGGGATGCGACTCTCAGCGCGATGCCGCCCGGCACCGAGAGCGTCTACGCGGGCGCCCCCAAGCTCAGCACCCTCGCCTCCGCGGTGATCGCGTCGTACACCGCGCAGTATCCGGGGCAGCAGATCACGAGCCTCGTTCTCGATGCCACCTACTGGAACCCCGCTGACAAGTGGGACCCGGTCTGGAAGCGCAGCGAGCAGACCATCGGCTACCACTCCGAGGTGACCGCGCTGCAGGTCGACGGTGACCGCGCCGATCCGACCAAGCAGACCAGCCCGCGCAGCACCGACCCGATCGGGCGGGCCGGCGCGGCCTTCCTCCAGGCGCTGCGTGACGCCGACTCCGGCAACGTCGTCGCCGACGACGTGGCCATCTCCTCGGGTGCGAACGTGTCGGGCTCGACCGTGCTCGGCGAGGTCAAGTCGCAACCGCTACGCGTGCTGATCAAGCAGATGCTGCTCAACAGCGATAACACCTTGGCCGAGATGCTGGCCCGCATCGTCTCGAAAGAGGGCGGACTCGGCGGCAGCGCCGCGTCGCTGCAGCAGGCGATTCCCAGTCTGCTCTGGCCCGAGCAGCCCGACGTCGTGCGTCAGGTCACGATCAAAGACGGCTCAGGGCTGAGTGACAACAACGGCGTGCCGCCAACGATCATGTCGGACTTCATGCGTCGCGTCGCCGCGGGCAGCGAGAACCTCGACATCGTGCGCGACGCCCTGCCGGTGGCGGGCAAGTCGGGCACGCTCTCGAGCAGATTCACCGGCGACAACGCGGTCGCGCGCGGCCATGTGACGGCCAAGACGGGCTGGATCGACACGGCCTATACGCTCTCTGGCTTCATGGATGCTGCGGACGGCACGCGCCTGACTTTCGCCTTCTATGCGGTGGGCGAGGGCATCAAAGACAATGCGAAAGAGGCGCTCGACACCTTGACGACCGCCGTGTACAACTGCGGCAACAACCTCGCGACCTTCTGACCCACCCCCGCCGAATAGGACGACTATGACCCGCGCCCTCCTCGTCATCGACGTGCAGAACGATTTCACCGAGGGCGGCGCTCTCGGCGTCGACGGCGGCGCCGTGGTGGCGGCCGGTGTGACCGAGTACCTGCGCGCGCATCCCGACGACTACGACGTCGTGTTCGCCTCACGCGACTGGCATCACGGCGACGACCTCAACGGCGGCCACTTCGCCGCGCCCGGCACCGAACCCGACTTCGTCGACACCTGGCCGCGGCACTGCGTCGCCGGAGAGCCGGGCGCCGAGTACCACCCGGCGCTCGACACGACCCTCGTCGACGTCCACGTGCGCAAAGGTCAGGGAAAGCCTGCCTACTCGATCTTCGAGGGGGTGACGGATGCCGGGGGCGGCTTCGTCGAGGCGCTCGATGAGCTGGGGGTCACCGACGTCGACGTCGTCGGCATCGCCACCGACTACTGCGTTCGAGCTTCGGCGCTCGATGCGCTCGCCGCGGGCCGGCACGTGCGCGTGCTCACCGACCTGATCGCGGGGGTCGCTCCGGCGTCGTCGTCGGCAGCACTGACCGAGCTCGCCGGCGCGGGCGCAGATGTCTTGACGAGTGGAGATGCCTCATGACCGCCTACCTCTTGATGGGCTTCGCGGTCGCGGCTGCCGTCGCGCTCGCGATCGCGTACGTGCTCAACGTGCTGCTCTAGCGATCCATGCCGGTCGTCGAACTGCACGACCTCGCCGACCCCCGGCTGGCGGACTTCGCCCATCGCACCGACGTCGACCTGCGCCGCGGTGACGGGCCGCCGATCTACCTCGCGGAGTCGTTGCTCGTGCTCGAGCGCGCGCTGCGCGCGGGCCACGTGCCGCGAGCGGTGCTCGCTCTGCCGGCCGCCGTCGACGAAGTGGTCGCTCTGGTGCCTGCGAACGTGCCGGTCTTCACCGCTGAGGCCGAACGGCTCGCCGAACTCACCGGCTACGTGCTGCATCGCGGCGTGGTCGCCTCGATGCACCGTCCCGACCTGGCCGACCCCGGCATCCTGATCGCGGGGGCGCGGCGGATCGTGGTCATCGAGGATGTCGTCGACCCGACCAACGTGGGGGCGATCTTCCGGTCCGTGGCCGGGATCGGTGCGGATGCGGTGCTGGTCACGCCGCGCAGTGCCGACCCGTTCTACCGGCGGGCGATCCGGGTCAGCATGGGCACCGTGCTGCAGGTGCCGTGGACGCGGGTCGGCGAGTGGCCCCAGCTCGCTCCGCTGCTACACGCCGCCGGCTTCGAGGTCGCCGCGCTGGCCCTGACCCCGGATGCGGTGGCGTTGCGCGAGTATGCAGCACGCGCACCCGAGCGGGTCGCCCTGGTTCTCGGATCGGAGGGCGACGGACTCTCAGCGGCGGCGTTGGCTGCGGCCGACGTGCATGTGCAGATCCCCATGCGGCACGGGATCGACTCGCTGAACGTCGCCGCGGCCGCGGCCGTCGCGATGTACGGCCTCGCCGTTCCTTAGAACGGGTACGGCGCGATCGTCGATCGCATGGTCAGCCACTGCACGTCGGTGAACGCGTCGAGGTTCGTCTCGAGACCACCGACGCGCGACCCGTTGCCCGACCAGCCGACGCCGCCGAACGGGGCGTTCGCCTCATCCGACACCGTCTGTTCGTTGATGTGGATCTTGCCGCTCGGGATGCGGTCGGCAAGATCCATGGCCTGCCCGACATCGCCCAGGATGCCCAGCGCCAGCCCGTAGGAATTGCCGGTCGCGAGCGCCACGGCTTCGTCGAGGGTCGAGAACGAGCGCACCGGAGCGACGGGTCCGAAAATCTCCTCGGCCCACGCCGGGGTGTCATCGCGCAGGTCGGCGAGCACGGTCGGGGAGTAGAACAGTCCCTCGTGGGTTCCGCCGGCGACGAGCCTGGCCCCTTGCGAGACGGATGCCGACACGATGCCGTCAATGCGATCCAGCTGCTTCTGGTCGATGATCGGGCCGAGCGCGACCTGGCCCAGGTTCGGGTCGCCGACCGGCAGGTGCGTCGCTTTCTCGCCGAGCGCGTCGAGGTATCCCTCGAGAAGGCTCTCGTGCACGAGGTGGCGCCCGGTCGTCATGCAGATCTGTCCCTGGTGCATGAACGAGCCGAACGCCCCGGCGGATGCGGCGGCGGCCAGATCGGCGCCGGGGAGGACGATGAGGGCGTTGTTACCGCCCAGTTCGAGGTGCACCCGCTTGAGTTCCCGGGCGGCGAGCGCGCCCACCGAACGTCCTGCGGCTGTCGAGCCGGTGAACGCGACGATTCGCACCTCGGGTGCGGTGACGACGGCTTCGCCGATGTCGACGCCGCCCGGCAGCAGGTGCAGCAGACCCTCGGGAAGACCGGCCTCCTCGAAGATGCGGGCGATGCTGACGCCGCCCGACACGGCGGTGCGCAGGTCCGGCTTCAGCAGGACCGCGTTGCCCAGGGCCAGCGCGGGTGCCACCGACCGGATGGCGAGGATCA
>JBDTQN010000097.1:0-8335 GCA_039932215.1 Pseudolysinimonas sp.
GCTGCGAAGCGCGACGCCGGCGTCGGCGAGCGCGGCGTGGAATCCGCGAGTGCGAGCACGTGAGACCGGTGCCGCCACGGTTCCGTCGATCAGCGCGACGGCCGAACCGTAGGTGTCGACGAGGTACGCGGTCGCCTGCCGGGATCCGTCTTCGTCGGTCGAGCGCACCGCGTCGATCGGTGCGTCAGCCAGCCCTTCACCCAGGTTCACCACCGCGATGCCCGCTGCCGCGACATCGCGGAGCTCCTCCGGCGACACCCAGTAGCCCATGAATACGATGCCATCGAGGCGTCGCGAGATCGCCTCGTCGAGGAACGCGCGCTCCTCTTCTTCGCGCGAATCCGTGTTGCACAGAAGCGTGTGGTAGTCGCCAGCGCGCAGAACGTCTTGCACCCCTCGGGCGAAGAGCGGATAGAAGGGGTTCGTGATGTCGGGGAGGATGATCATGGCCGTGCTGGTGCGCTGCACCCGCAACGACCTCGCGACAGCATTGGGGCGGTACCCGAGCTCGACGGCGACGCGCTCGACGAGCTTCTTCGTCTCGGTGCGAACCGGCCGGTGGCCGCTGAACACGTGCGAGACCGTCGTCGCGCTGACGCCCGCGCGCGATGCGACATCCTCGATGGTGATCCGTTCCACTCGGCCATCTTGGCACCGCCGAAGTCCATTTCCGGACTGGCCACAAATCCGTTTGGAAACGTGACCTCGGCGGCGTGCTTGACGTTCACGAGACCCGACCTGCATACTGGTGCAAATCCATTTGCGCTCAAAGGAGAGCACTGTGACTCACACCCGAAAGATCGTCGCGGCGGCCGTGCTCTCGGCCGGGCTCCTCGTCCTCACCGGATGCTCGCCCTTCGGCTCCAGCACCGGCAGCGACACGATCACCCTGCTCACCCTCGATGGCGGTGACGACAATCTCGCCCTCGAAGACATCGTCGCGGCATACGAAGAGCAGAATGACGGCGTGCACATCGAGATCACCTACGTGCCCGAGGACACCTACCCGACGAAGCTGCAGACCGCGCTGCTCGCGGACGCCCCCGACATCGCCGCTCCCTACGGAGCCGACACCATGCTCTCGTTCGAACCACTCGATGAAGTGGTGTTCGCCGCCAACGGACTCAAGCTGTCCGACTACAACGCGGTCGAGGAGTCGTTCTGCGGCCTGAACGGGACGACCTACTGCATCGGCACAACGGTCGGCAACATGGGGCTCTTCTACAACAAGGCCATGTTCGACGCGGCCGGCCTCGACTACCCGAGCACGTCCGAGGCGATGAGCTTCGAAGATTTCGCCGCACTCGGCGAACAGCTCACCATCGCCGACGACGACGCCGACTACGTCTGGGGTGGCGGCGGCGACATCGTCCAGGCGTACATGGATCCGGCGTACTACCTCGATGACACCGGTCGCACCGTCGACGTGCTCAACGATGGATACGTGGGCGCCATCGAGAGCCTTGCCGGCATGGTCGCCGACGGCTCGTTCCCCTCCGCCGGGCAGACCCTGTCGGTCGGCGGCAGCGAAGACGGCTTCGGCTACCAGACGATGTTCACCGACAAGAAGCTCGCCATGTTCATCGGCGACAACTACGCCGTCGACGCGATCGAAGGTACCGACATCGATTACGGCATCGCACCGGTCCCGGTGGTCGCCGGCGACGACGCGTGGGTGCCGGTGTGGACCAACTCCTTCGGCATCCCGCTGACGGCGAAGCACAAGGATGTGGCGGCCGACTTCCTGCGCTTCATGGCCACCGACGGCCAGACCATCCAGGCAAAGTACGGTCAGATGCCACTGCTCACGTCGGTCGCCGAGACCTGGGCAGACACCGACGGTCGCAAGCAACTCGTCGAGGTGAGCAAGCTGGCACGCACCGGCGTGTTCAACCCCAACCAGTGGGCATGGAACGCGCCCCTCATCGACGCGTACAAGGCGGCGCTTCGCGGCGAGCCCGTGCTCCCGCTGCTCGAAGACGCACAACCGAAGGCGCAGCAGGCGAACGACACGACCTGGGACACCTTCGACCAAGCCGTCGCGGCCGCCGGCGGGTGACGTCGAAGACGGCCTCCACGGCGCGATGGCGAACCCGGGTCGCGCCGTGGCTGTTCCTGCTGCCCTGGATCATCGGGTTCCTCGCCTTCACCGCGATCCCCGGCCTGCTCTCGGTGGGGATGAGCTTCACCAACTGGAACCTGCGCTTCGACCCGACGTTCGTGGGGCTCGACAACTACACCGAGATGTTCACCGACGACTACCGGTTCTGGAGTTCGTTGCGCATCACGGGGCTGTACCTGGTGCTCTCGGTGCCGATCTACATGGTGCTCGGGCTTGCCGCGGCACTGCTGCTGAATCAGAAGGTGTGGGGCATCCGGATGTTTCGGACCATCCTGTTCCTGCCGTCGGTGCTGAGCGGCGTAGCGGTCGCCGTGCTCTGGCTGCTGCTGCTGAACGGTGACGCCGGAGCCGTCAACTCGCTGCTCAAGTCGATCGGCATCGCCCATCCGCCGCAGTGGTTCGACGACCCGAACTGGGCGGTGCAGGCGCTGGTGATCACGGGCCTGTGGACGGTGCTCGGAAACGGGGCGATCATCTACCTCGCCGGCCTGCAGAACATCTCGCCGACCCTGTACGAGGCCGCCGCGATCGATGGCGCGGGTGCGCTGTCCCGGTTCCGCAATGTCACGATCCCGATGCTCACGCCGACCCTGTTCTTCATGCTTCTGACGACGGTGATCGGGGGATTCCAGGTCTTCGATACGGCGTTCACGATCGGCACCGGGCGCGGCTCAGGCGATTCGCTGAGGTTCTACCTCATCTACGTGTGGGAGGCGGCATTCCGCGACGGGCGCCTCGGCTACGCGGCCGCTCTCAGCATGGTGCTCTTCATCATCGGGACCGGGCTGGTGCTGATCCTGCTCCGAACCCAGAACCGCTGGGTGCACTACGAGGACGGTGCATGATGGCCGTCACCGATCTCGAAATCCCCCGGTTCGCACCTGTCCGCCGACGTGCCGGTCTCGCCTGGGCCCGCGAAATCCTGCAGCTGGGACTGGTGTACCTGGGCCTCATCGCGCTCAGTGCGCTGATCCTGCTCCCCCTGGGCTGGATGCTGACCGTCGCGTTGAAGCCCGACGACGTCAACGTCTTCACCACTCCCCCCGAGTGGTTTCCCACGACGTACTTCGACTGGGAGAACTTCTCTCGCGCCCTGACCAACCCCGAACGCCCGTTCGCCCTCTACCTGTTCAACACGGTGTGGATCGAGGTGTTCGTCGTGCTCGGGTCGGTCGTGTCGTGCGCGCTCGTGGCCTATCCCCTGGCCCGCATGCGCTTCCGGGGCCGCAACGTCATCTTCAACATCATCGTGCTCACCATGCTGATCCCCTGGCAGGGGCTCATGGTGCCGCAGTTCCTGATGTTCTACAAACTGGGCTGGTACGGCACGTACCTGCCGCTCATCGTGCCGTCGTTCTTCGGCACGGCGTTCTTCATCTTCCTGATCCGCCAATACATGCGGTCGATTCCGATGGAACTCGATGAAGCGGCGCGGCTGGACGGCGCCGGTCCGTTCCGCATCTTCTGGTCGATCATCCTGCCGCTGAGCAAGCCGGCACTGGCGGTGTGCGCGGTCTTCACGTTCCTCGCGACGTGGAACGACCTCCTGGGGCCGGTCATCTATCTCAATCGAAATGATCAGTTCACGACCGCGGTGGGGCTGGCGGGCTTCATCTCGAAGCAGAACCAGGACTTCAATCTGTTGATGGCCGCGAACATCGTCACGATCATCCCGGTCATGGTGCTCTACTTCGTGGCACAGAAATATCTGATCGGCGGCATCGCATCCGTGGGACTGAAAGGCTGACATGTCGAGAACCGTGAGATTCGTGTCGCCGCGTGTGGTGGATGTGATGGATGAGACCCCCGCCGCGCTCGGCCCCGACGACGTGCGGCTGCGCACCCTGTTCTCGGGTATCTCGGCGGGCACCGAACTCACCGCCTACCGCGGCAGCAACCCGTACCTCGCGAAGCGCTGGGACGACGAGCGCCGGCTGTTCGTCGACGGGGATGCGTCGTTCGACTTTCCGCTGGTTGGGTGGGGATACGAAGAGGTCGGCGAGGTCGTCGAGCTCGGTTCGGCGGTGACCGGGCTGTCCCTCGGACAGCGCGTGTGGGGCCATTGGGGTCACCGCGAAGAGACGGTCATGGCGGGCGCAGAGGTGTCGCCGCAGGTACTCGATCCCCTCGCGGATCCGCGCGTCGGCATGTTCTCCCAGATCGGCGGCATCGCGCTCAACGTGGTGCTCGACGCCGACATCCACGTGGGTGAGACCGTCGCTGTGTTCGGCGTCGGAGTTCCCGGTCAGCTGGCTGCCCAGCTCGCCCGGCTCAATGGCGCGCGCGTGATCGTGATCGACGGCGTCGCCTCCCGGCGGGAGCTCGCTCTGCGCCTCGGGGCCGACGTGGCACTCGATGTCGCCGAGGGCGACGTGGCCGAACGCATCCGTGATCTCACCGACGGTCGCGGCGCCGATGTGTGTCTCGAGGTGACGGGCAACTACGCCGCCCTCCAGGAGGCGATCCGCTCCGTGGCCTACAGCTCGCGGGTCGTGGTTGCGGGGTTCATGCAGGGTAACGGCACCGGCCTGCGCCTCGGCGAGGAGTTCCATCACAACCGCGTGCAGGTGATCGCGAGCCAGATCTCGGGGGTGGCGCCCGAGCTTCAGCACCGCTGGGATCGTCACCGGCTCGACAGCACGGCGATCGAACTGGCGGTCGCCGGGAAGATCGCTGTCACGGACCTGATCACCCACACGTTCCCGCTCGAGAACGCCGCGGAGGCGTTCGCCCTGCTCGACGAGGGCCACGAGGACGTGCTGCAGGTGGTTCTGGAAGTGCCCGCATGACCTTCCGCCTGGCGGCCCAAGAGTGGATGCTGGAGGGCGACACCCTTGAGGACAAGTTCGCGTTCGCCCGGTCCGTCGGCTTCGACGGCATCGAACTCGGGGCTCGCGGTGCCGGCGTATTCGAGGGGCGTGCATCCGAACTCACCCGTGCGAGCGCGGCCGGGGTCATCATGCCGAGCGCGGTCGTCCTCCCCACGTCGTTCCTCGGCGACTTCGATCCCGACCGGAGGCGCCAGGCGATCGACGAGCTGAGCGGTTTTCTCCGCATCCTGCCGGCGGCGGGTGCGGCAGGCATCGTGTGTCCGAACGGCTTCGGGGTGTTCTCGACCAAGCTGCCCCCGTTCGACCCCCCGCGGCCGGCATCGGACTCGCGCGCTCTGCTGGTGGAGGCGCTGCGCGCCGCTCTCACCGCGAGCGCCGACGTGCACACCGCCATCTATCTCGAGCCTCTCAACAGGTACGAGGACTACCTGGTCAACACGCTCGCTGACGCGGCGAGCGTCGTCGACGAAGTCGGTGACCCGCGCGTCCAGGTGATCGCCGACACCTTCCACATGTCGATCGAGGAGGTCGACCTGGGTCGTGCCATCCGCGACTGTGGCGCCCGGATCGCCCACGTGCAGCTGGGCGACACCAACAGGCTCGAGCCCGGCGCCGGCCACTACGACTGGGACGAGACCCTCACCGCGCTCGAAGACATCGGATACGACGGCTGGCTCGCGATGGAGTGCGGCCTCAGCGGGTCGGCGCGCGACGTCCTCCCCCGAGTTGCCGGGATCCTGAAGCGATGAGCGCCACCACACCGCTGCGAGTGACCGTCTGGAACGAGGGCGTGCACGAGCACACCAAGCCCGAGATGGCGGCGACCTACCCGCAAGGGATCCACGGTGCGATCGCCGAGGGCCTTCGCCACACTCTCCCCGGCGTCGAGGTCACCACGGCGACCCTCGATCAGCCGGGACAGGGATTGCCCCCGCAGGTTCTCGAGGCGACCGACGTGCTGCTCTGGTGGGGGCACGTCGCTCACGACGACGTCGACGACGACCTGGTGAGCCGGGTCGTCGCCCGCGTGCACGGGGGAATGGGCCTGATCGTGCTGCACTCCGGCCACTATTCGAAGGTGTTCCGGGCGCTGCTGGGCACTACGTGCTCGCTGAACTGGCGGAACACCGGCGAGCGCGAGCTCGTCTGGACCATCGATCCCGCGCACCCCATCGCATCCGGAATCGATCAGCCCATCGTCATCGCCGAGCAGGAGATGTACGGCGAACCGTTCGACATCCCGCAGCCCGACGAGGTCGTGTTCATCAGCTCATTCGCGGGCGGCGAAGTGTTCCGCTCGGGTGTGACCTACCGGCGAGGCCGCGGCCGCGTCTTCTACTTCAGTCCGGGCGATGAGGCATACCCCGTGTATGTTCACCCGCAGGTGCGGCAGGTGCTGGCGAATGCCGTGGAGTGGGGGCGACCGACCTCACCCGTCGGTCTTCCGGCGACGGCCGCCGAGACGCCGGCGACCGACTGGAAGTGAGGGGCCGTTCCCGCTGCGGACCGGCAACGGCCCCGCCGGTCAGGTCACGCTCGCCGGTGACGTGATACCGGCTCGCGCCAGCGCAGCGGTGCGCCGGGCGAGATCGGAGATACGCGAGTTGTCGAACCCGAACAGGGCCGACCGCGTGGTGTCGTGCAGCGGTTCGACGAAGTGCGCGGGCAGACGTCGAGCTCCGAGCACGACACCGGCGACCGACCCGGTGGTCGCCGCATTGGAGTCGGTGTCCCATCCGCCCATCACCGTCAGGCCGACGGTCGCCGAGTAGTCGTCCCCACCCCAGAGCAGTCCGGCGGCGATGATCGCGGCGTTCGGGATGGTGTGCACCCAGCTGTAGTGGCTGTAACGCCCACGGATCCGCTCCAGCGCCGCATCCCAGGTGAGGCCGGCGCGGCGCATGCCCGCGACATCCTGCAACGTCTCGGCCAGCCGCGATCGCGGGGGCACGTGGTCGAGAGACTGCTCGAACGCCTCGGCGACCGTGGATGCCGTGAACGCTCCCGCGAGCAGGGCCGCCGACCAGAGCTCTCCGTAGATCCCGTTCGCCACATGTGACAGGGCAGCGTCCTGGTAGGCGAGCTGCATCGCCGCACGCGGCTGGCCGGGGCTGACCCAGCCGAAGGCGTCCCCGCGGATCAGGGCCCCGATCCACTCGCGGTACGGGTTGCGCGTGATCGCCGCCCGCTCGGCGGGGACACCGTGCAGGAGGTTCAGGTAGGCAGCGCGCTCGGCGGTGAAGATCTGCCGGTACGGGAAGAGGGTGAGCCAGGCTTCCCCGACGACGGCCGGCGTGATCTGCGCGCCGTGCGTCTCGAGCAGGTGCAGACCCAGGATCGGGTAGTCGACGTCGTCATCGCGTGATCCGCCGTCGACGTTGCCGCGCGTCGTCTCTGGCCAGTTCTCGCGCAGGTCGTAGCCGTCGGGCATCGGGCTCAGCAGGGGGAAGTAGTCGCGCAGCGGGTAGGCATCGGCACGCTCGAGGTACGAGCGGATGTGCTCGACCGTCCAGTGCGGCCCCCACTCGACAGGCTTGCCGAGGTTGCATCCCGCGATCCGCCCGAGCCACGCGCCGAGCAGCTTGTCATCGAGGCTGTCGTCGGGCACAGCGCTCATGCTCACCGACGGCAGGGTCTCGAGGATGCCCGCCAGGTCGTCGGGCTCCTCGTAGTCCCACGGCCCTGTTCTCGGTGCGGCGATCAGTTCTGCGTAGATCGCTTCGAGCCGGGTGTCGTCTGACGGGTCGGTGCCCGCGAGAGCCGCGACGGCATCCTGCACCGCATAGCCGGTCTGCTCGCGCTGTTCGATCTCGTCGGAGACGAGGTCGAACGAACTCATCGGCTCGTGCACATCCGGCTCCTTCGCCCTTTGCAAATCCTTTTGCACAAGTGTAGAGCGAAGACCTCACGTGGCACAATCCACGAGCGACTAGCTCGCGTCGAGCCAGAGCAGCGGGATGTCGATCGTGACCTCGGTGCCTTCGCCTTCGAGCGTGTGCCAGTCGATGGTTCCGCCGAGTTCTCCCTCGATGAGGGTGCGCACGATCTGTGTGCCGAGTCCCGACCCGACCTTGCCCTCGGGGAGGCCGACCCCGTCATCCCGTACCCGCACCCGCAGCACGTCGTCTTTGCGCTTCGCCTGGATCTCGACCTCACCGTCGCGCCCGGCCAGCCCGTGCTCGACCGCGTTGGTGACCAGCTCGGTCAGCGCGAGCGACAGGGGCGTCGCGTACTCGCTCGGCAGTGTGCCGAACTTGCCCTTCTTGACCGGTCGCACGGTGGTGTTGTGACTGGATGCGACCTCGGCGATCAGCATCAGCACCCGATCGAAGACATCGTCGAAGTCGACGTTCTGGCTGAGTCCTTCGCTGAGGGTGTCGTG
>JBDTQN010000098.1:0-8327 GCA_039932215.1 Pseudolysinimonas sp.
AGCTGCTGAAGGTCAACGCGACCGAAGCCGCCGAGCTGCTCGGCTCAGCGGGTAGCGCTCTCGAGCTCGCCGCGGGGTTGCGCGCTCGCACCGGCGGAACGGTTGTCGTCACCGACGGTGCCGCGGGGGCGGTGGCGGTGGATGCCGCAGGCACCTGGCGCGCGGCCCCCGACCCCCGGCCGGGCCGGTTCGCGATCGGCAGCGGCGACAGTTTCTTCGCGGCCCTGCTTGTCGCGCTGGCGGCGGGAGCCGCCCTGCCCGACGCCCTGCACTCGGCGTCGGCCGCGGGCAGCGCGAACACTCGCGTGCCGGGGGCGGGCATCTTCGATCGACCCGAGTACGAGGCCGCGCTGGCCCGCATCGTGGTAGTCGCCGCATGAGCCGACAGTCGGCCAGGTCGAACCGCCCCGAAATGCTGTCCCGCCGGGTTGCACAGAGCAACACGGGGCGTGTCGGCCTCGTTGCGCTCGCCGCCGTGGCCGTGCTGCTCGCGGGATGCACGGCGCCCGTGCCCACCGTCGGGCCCGGCGACACCGACGGGCCCGACGCGGCGTTCGTCGATGCCGGCGACACCGGGGTGACGATCATCGACGGCGACGACTGGACCCTGCCCGCCTGGGTGCGCCCGGCATCCAACTCGGGCTTCTTCAGCGAAGACGCGTCGCCCGGCGACCGCGTGCTCACCCGCAGCGTCGACTTCTCGTGGGCTCAGCTGCAGCCGGCCGACGGCGACCTCGACCTCGACGCGACCGGCGGCGCGCAGGGCATGGACTTCGAGTCCTGGAACACCCAGCTGGCCGACGACGGTGCGTACTGGATGCGGATCTTCGCGAGCGGCGTCGACTGGGCGCCCGCGTGGGTCGTGACCGACTGCGACGTACACGGCTACGGGCCCGATTACGACGGCGAACTGCAGCTGCCGATCTGGGACGAGTGCGTCTGGGGCCACCTGATGCAGACGTACAAGCGCGTGTTCGTCGACGAGGGTCTCGCCGCCGATCCGCGCCTGAAGTTCGTCTATGTGCCGGGCGCGTTCACCTGGGCCGAGTTCGACTACGAGACGATCACGGCGGCCGTCGACGCGGGCGACCTCGACCTCGAGACCTACCTGAGCTGGTACGACCACGCCTGGACCGACCTGGTCACCCTGTTCGGCGACGACGCCGACAAGCTTGTCTTCACCGGCGAGGACTATCCGTTCGGACCGTTCGGCGCCGACGACGACCTGCTCGCCGCGCAGGCGACCGCGGCGGGGATGGGCATCCGCACCGGGATCACCGAGCTCTCGAACTTCCACTTCAGCGAGGCGCCGGCGTACGGATCGAGCGTGCAGCCCGACGGCCACCTCGTGATCGACGAGAGCGTCCACGACCCGGCGCGTATCTATGCGACCGAGAACGAGTGCTTCAACGACTGCGGGTACGAGACCGACGATCCGTATTACGCGGTGCGCCAGTCGAACCTGAAGGCGCTGCAGCTGCGCATGAACTGGATCTATGTCGTCCCCGAGCCCTCGTACCTGGCCGAGTATCCGGAGCAGTGGGACTGGGTGCGGCTCTCGATGGGCCAGACCGCCGGCACGAGCGCCGATGCCTGGGCCGAGCTGCGCGATGCGACCGACGAGTACTGGAGTGACGAGAACGTCGACCCCGACGAGCTCGGCCCCGTCGCCGACTGGATCGACCGTCCGTACGTGCGCAACCTGGAGCGCTGGCTGGTGCAGGTCGACGAGCCCGCTTCGGTCGCGCATCGCACCGAGACCGACGTGCACGACCAGGTGTTCGAGTCCGACAACGGCACGGCGTACGAGGGGCTGTCGACCGATGTCGGGGCAGGCGACACCGGTTTCGTGTTCGATGTCGACGAGCGCTTCGCCGACGCCGCGGCCGGTTCGCGGCTCGTGCTGAAGGTGACGTATCAGGATGCCGGGGCCGGCTCGTTCGCGATCGACACGGCGGCGGGGTCGTCGCCTTCGGTCGAGCGCACCGGGGCCGGCGCGGAACGCACCGCCACCATCGCACTGCCCGACGGCGCCCTGACAGACAGCCCGCGCATCCGGATCTCGCTCGCCGCGGGAGCCGACGACCTGATCGTGCGATTCGTGCGGCTGGTTCGCGTCACAGAATGACGCCGCGCCGCGCCGCGCCGCTCTTGCCAGGCCATGCCCTGATGCGGCAGATTGAGCGCATGCCGCCGTCTGGACAGCACCAGCATTGATCCGATGCTGGTGCGAAGTCACCAGGAATCTGTTCTCTGACCCTGACTAGGCGCGCCGTGACCCCCCAGAAGATCCTGTTCGATGTCGATACCGGCATCGACGACTCCCTCGCCCTGCTGTACCTGCTCGCGAGCCCCGACGAGGCGGAGATCGTCGCGATCACCTGCACGTCGGGCAACGTGCCCGCGCGGCAGGTCGCGCTGAACAACCTCAACTGGCTGGCGCTGTGCAACGCGCCGGAGATCGAGGTGGCGCTCGGATCAGAGGTGCCGCTGCTCGCGCCGCTGATGACGACCGAAGAGACCCACGGCCCTCAGGGCATCGGCTACGCCGAGCTGCCCGACTCGGGCCGCACGATCTCGAGCCGGCACGCCACCGAGGTGTGGATCGATGCGGTTCGCGCACATCCCGGCGAGATCATCGGCCTCGTCACCGGCCCGCTGACCAACGTCGCCCTGGCCGTGCGCCTCGAGCCGGAGCTGCCGCGCCTGCTGAAGCGCCTGGTGGTCATGGGCGGCACGTTCGACTACAAGGGCAACACCACCCCGGTGTCGGAGTGGAACATCGCCGTCGACCCCGATGCGGCGAAGCTGGTGTTCGACGCGTTCTCGGGGCTGCCCGCCGACCGGTTCCCGATCATCGCGGGCCTCAACGTGACCGAGCGCATCGAGATGCACCCGCACCACCTCGTCGAGCTGGCCCACGCTGCCGGCAGCGAGCCAGCCGACGAGATCATCTCGCCCGATGACCCGCCCGGAACCCTGTCGCAGGCGTCGAACCCGGTGGTGCGCTACGTCTCCGATGCGATCCGGTTCTACATGGAGTTCCACGTCACGCACGACCAGGGTCATCTCGCCCACATCCACGATCCGTTCGCGGCGGCGCTCGCCATCCATCCTGAGTTCGCCACGTACCGCCCGGCCACGGTCGACGTCGAGCTCGGAGGAACTCTGAGCCGCGGGCAGACCATCGCCGACTGGGCCGGTCTCTGGGGCCGACCCTTCAACGCGTCCGTCGCGGTCGACACCGACCCGGCGGCGTTCTTCGCGCATTTCATCGAGCGTGTCGGCGGGCTTGCCCGCCGGGTCGCTCACTCCGCCTAACGAAAGGGAACATCCGATGACCGACATCGATAAGCCAGTAGATCCGAATCGCACCCGCAACAACATCTTCATCATCGCCGGAACAGTGGTGGTCGTCGCGACCTACCTGTACCTGATCATCGCCCAGCCCGCCGCCGTCGGTGACGGTGTCGCCAGCGGTGGCACGCCGGCACTGATCACCCTCGCCGGCTACCTGCTCGGCGCGATCCTGATCGCCTTCGGCGCGATCAACCGCCTCCCCACGACCACCGTGGTGCTGGTGCCGGTGGCGATCGCGATCAACATCGTCGTCGGTCAGATCACCTCGGCACTCGGCCTCCCGCTGTACCTGGACTCGATCGGCACGATCCTCGTCGCCGTGGTCGCCGGCCCCGCCGCCGGCGCGGTCACCGGTGGTCTGTCGAACGTCATCTGGGGTCTCACGCTGAGCCCGCTCGCCCTGCCGTTCGCGATCGTCGCGATCGTCATCGGCTTCGTGGCCGGCTGGGCCGCGCGCATCGGGGTGTTCCGCTCGTACTGGGCTCCGCCGATCGCGGGCATCGTCACGGGCATCATCGCGGCGCTCGCCTCGTCGCCGATCTCGGCCTTCATCTTCGGTGGAGCGACCGGCGGCGGAACCGGTGCGATCGTCGCGGCGTTCCAGGCGTTCGGCAACTCGCTGCTCGCCTCGACCACCCTGCAGGGCCTGCTCAGCGACCCGCTCGACAAGCTGATCACCTTCACCGTGGTCATGTTCATCCTGCTGGCGCTGCCGACCCGCTTCAAGCAGCGCTTCCCGTTCGTGCGCCAGTACAACGTGCTGCCGGGCATGAAGAAGAAGGCGACGCCCGCGGCCTAGGCCGTCTCACCCATGTCGACCCTGTATCTGGATCGCCCGTCACCGCTCAACCGGCTGAATCCCATCACCAAGCTGGTCGGAGTGGTGTCGATCATCATCCTGGTGTTCGCCCTGCCGTATTGGTGGGCGCCGCTGGCGATCCTGATCCTTGTCGTGGTGCCTGCCGCCCTCCTCGCGAGGGTGGGCGGCAGGCTCCTGGTCGTCAGCGGGGTGCTGCTGGTCCCCCTGATGATCGTGATCATCGTCGCGCAGGGCTTCTTCAATCCTCGGGGCGAGACGATCCTGTTCTCGCTCGGCTCGTTCAACTTCTCGCTCGAGGGGCTGCTGTTCGCGCTCGCCGTGGGAGGACGCACCGTGGTGCTGGTCACGGCGACGATGGTGCTGCTGTTCACGACCCATCCCGGCAAGCTGCTCAACGCGCTGAGCAAGAACGGGATGCCGCCCAAGATCGCCTACGTGATCAGCTCGACCCTGCAGATCATCCCCTCGTTCCGCACCCGCGCCGACTCGATCCTGCTGGCGCAGCGGTCGCGCGGGCTCAAGACCGGCGGCAATCCGTTCCGCCGTTTCGCTGTGCTGATTCCGCTGCTCAGCCCCCTGATTCTCGGGGTGTTCGTCGACGTCGACGAGCGCTCCACCGCGATGGAGGCTCGCGCATTCGGCTCGACCGCCAAGCGCACCGCGCTCGAGGTGCTGCCCGACCCGCTCGTCGAGCACATCGCCCGCTGGGCCGTGATCATCGTCGCCCTCGTGGCACTCGCTCTCTCGTTCATCGGGGCCCTGCCGCAGGTGAGTTGGCCGCTATGACCGACATGATCGCGCTCGCGGGCGTGCACTACAGCTATCCCGACACCGAGACCGAGGTGCTGCGCGGTATCGACCTGACCGTGGATGCCGGACAGGTCGTCGGGGTCGTCGGGGCGTCCGGCGTCGGCAAGACCACGCTGGCGAAGGTGATCTCGGGATTCATCCCGCACTCCGAAGGCGGGGAACTGTCGGGTGGGGTCGAGGTCGACGGCATCCAGGTGCCGACGTCGACCCTCGCCGACGTGGTCAGCCGGGTGGGTCTGGTCACCCAGAATCCGTTCAACCAGATCAGCGGCGCGAAGTTCACGGTGCGTGAAGAGATCGCGTTCGGACTTGAGAACCTCGGAGTGCCGCGAGACGAGATGATCGAGCGGGTCGCCGACGTGGTCGAGCTGCTCGGCATCGAAGAGCTCGTCGACCGATCGCCCTACGCGCTGTCGGGGGGTCAGCAGCAGCTGGTCGCGATCGCGTCGATGATGGTGATGGCCCCCCGCGTGCTCGTCATGGACGAACCGACGTCGCAGCTCGACCCGAGCGGGTCGCGGCTGGTCTTCGACATCATGGAGAGCCTGGCCTCGAAGGGCACCGCCGTCATCGTCTTCGAACACAAGCTCGAGCTGCTGCGCGAGACCGCCGAGGTGCTGCACGTGCTCGCCGATGGTGTGATCGCGGCGACGGGCACACCGCGCGAGGTGCTCTCTGATGCCCGCACCGACGAGTGGGGGGTCGGCGCGACGCGTTTCACCCGGGCCGCACGGCGCGCGGTCGAGCAGGGACTGCTGCCGAAGAAGACAGAACTGCCTGTTTCGCTCCCCGACGCTGTGGAGGTGTTCCGGCGATGACCATGGACATCGTCGTCACCGACCTGGTCTTCACCTACCCGTCGGGCGTGACCGCGCTCGACGGCGTCACGATCACGATTCCGGCCGGTGAGCGCCTCGCGATCGTCGGCCAGAACGGCGCGGGCAAGACCACGCTGGTGCGTCATTTCAACGGCATTTTCCAGCCGACGAAGGGCACGGTGGAGATCGGCGACTGGGACACGAAGGGCCGCGACATCGCGGCACTCGCGACCCGGGTCGGGTACGTGTTCCAGAATCCCGACGAGCAGCTGTTCGCCCGCAACATCCGCGACGAGATCGCCTTCGGCCCGAAGAACCTCGGTGTGCCCAAAGACGAGATCCCCGATCGCGTGGCCCGGTCGCTGCAGCGCGCCGGTCTCGTCGGACTCGAGGACACCCATCCGTACCACCTGTCGCTCAGCGAGCGGAAACGTGTCGCGCTCGCCTCGGTGCTCGCGATGGAGACCCCGATCGTGGTGCTCGACGAGCCCACCACCGGGCAGGACGCCCGCGGCGTCGCCCTGATCGGCGACGTGGTCGCCGAGCTGCACACCGAGGGCCGCACCGTCGTCGCGATAACTCACGACATGGATTTCTGCGCCGAGAACTTCGACCGCGTGCTGGTGATGGCCGACGGCAAGGTCATCGCCGACGGCGACCCCGAGCACGCGTTCGCCCGACTCGACGCCCTGGCCGAGGCGCACGTCGAACCGCCGCAGCTCGAGCGTCTGCGCACCGAGTTGGGCTGGAAGCAGCCGGTCTCGACGATCGAAGAGTTCGTCGCGCAACTCAAGAAGAACAAGTGACCGTTCTCATCCGGGGCGCGTGGGTGCTCACCCAGGGTGCGGCTGGCGAGGTGCGGGATGCCGCGGTCGCGATCGAGGGCGGCACCATCGCCGAGGTGGGCGCTTTTTCGCAACTGCGGCAGCAGCATCCCGATGCCGAGGTGATCGGCGACGGCACCGGCGTGGTGACCCCCGGATTCGTCAACGCGCACACGCACCTCAGCGAAGCCCTCGCCACCGGCATCGGCTCAGAACTGCGCCTCGCCGACTGGGGCGCCCAGATCATCGGTCCGCTGGGCGCCGTGCTCACCGAGCAGGACGCCCACGAGGGCACGCGCCTGCGGGCGATCGAACTGCTGCTGTCGGGCGTGACGACGGTCAACGACATGTTCGTGCACTACAACCCGGATGAGATGGCGAGTCTCGGGGTCGTCTCGGGTCTGCGGTCGGCCGGGCTGCGCGGCGTCGTGTCGTTCGGCGCGGAAGACCTGGATCTCTGGGGCGATGTGCCGCGCATGCTCGCCGAGCATGAGGCGCTCGCGGCGGCGGCCGGTGAACTGATCGGCTTCCGGTACGGCATCGGCACGCTGCTCGGTCAGACCGACGCGCTGCTCGAGCAGGGCATCGCGCACGCCGCGTCGCGCGGCTGGGCCGTGCACACCCACCTGCACGAGACGCGCGACGAGCTCGCGGCGGCGATCGTGCGCTGGGGGGTGACGCCGCTCGCCCACGCCGATCGGCTCGGGCTGTTCGACCTCGACGTGATCGTCGGCCACGCGGTGTGGGTCGACGATCACGACATCTCGCTCCTCGCGTCGCGCGAGGTCACCGTCGCCCACAACCCGGTCGCCAACATGATCCTCGGGTCGGGTGTCGCACCCGTGCCGGGTCTGCGCGCCGCCGGCATCCCGGTCGGGATCGGCACCGACGGCGCCGCCTCGAACGACTCGCAGAACATGCTCGAGGCGATCAAGTTCGCCGCCCTGCTGCAGAAGGTGCACCACCTCGACCCGGCCGTGATCGACGCACGCGCGGTACTGGCGATGGCGACGATCGAGGGGGCGCATGCGCTGGGGATCGACGGCATCGTCGGGTCGCTTGAGTCGGGCAAACGTGCGGATGTGGTGCTCTTCCAGGACGCGGTCGAGGTGGGCGTGCTGCACGACCCGGCCGGGCAACTGGTCTACGGCGGCGGGCCGCGCGCGGTCGCCGACGTGCTCGTCGACGGGGTGCGGGTCGTGCGCGACCACCGGGTCGTGACGGTGGATGAGCGCGAGCAGCTGGAGGTGTGCCGCCCGCTGATCGCGCGCATCGCCCGGGATGCCGGATTCGCGGCGACCGGGGTGTCGCGCGCGGGCTGACCGTCGATACACTGGGCGGGTCGCGACTGGCGTTCGGATGGGTCACCATCGGGGAGCGACTGCAGAAGCACGCTGCCGTACGCCTGGGCAGCGGTGGATCCCCATGCAGAACAAGGAGCCAGTCATATGTCCGACACTTTCACCGCGCCCCTCTCCGAGGTCGACCCCGAGGTCGCCGAGGCCCTCGCGAACGAGCTGGGTCGCCAACGCGACACACTCGAGATGATCGCGAGCGAGAACTTCGTCCCCCGTGCCGTGCTCGAGGCGCAGGGTTCGGTGCTCACCAACAAGTACGCCGAGGGGTACCCCGGGCGCCGCTACTACGGCGGCTGCGAATTCGTGGATGTCGTCGAGACCCTCGCGATCGAGCGCG